>JBAVVF010000386.1:0-2230 GCA_049697155.1 Anaerolineales bacterium | reverse complement strand
GATTTCTTTAGGAATCTGGTCTTTGATTGTCGTCTGGGCCTTCAGTTTAGGGATCTTCTGGGACCCAAAGACGGAATACTGGATCTTAGGGGCTCTGGCGGGGATCGTGATGGGTGGAAGTCAGGCCGCCTCCCGTTCCCTTCAGGGAATCTTTACTCCCGACGCCAATAGCGCTGAGTTCTTTGGCTTCTTTGCTGTTTCAGGGAAATTTGCTTCCGTGTTTGGGCCACTGATCTACGGAATTCTGATCGCGATTACAGGAAGCGTTCAATCAGGCATCCTTTCCGTCCTCCTTTTTTTCGTTATCGGGATGGCGATCCTCTGGACGGTCGACGAAAAGAAGGGAATGGAAGAGAAACAGAAAGCCGTTGTTTAGCAGACGGCAAATAGCATATGGCCGATGGTAAACGAAACATGACTGTGACCCGTTCGCCATAAGCCATTAGCTATCTACCATAAGCATTAGTTGACAACGTTCAGGACATCGTAGACAGAAATAGTGGTCACGACATCGTGGACACACAACTTTGAAATCATGTATCCAACGATGCCGTGACGCAAATCAAATAGCTCATCGCATTTGATACTTGTATTCTTCGATCTGGATCGTATCCAGAAAGAGCTTTAACTTTTGTTCTTTGACATCGATAATAGCCACAACGTATTCGTACTGGGTTTCCGGTGGAGCGGAGAACATTTCACCGAAGATGTTCAACCGGCAGTCGCTTCGGATGAATCTCACCAGATGATAGCAACCTTCGTCCGGTTTATCCAACGGATGTCTTGGGACATGGCTCTTACTCGGGAAGATCAATTTTTTCTCCATGTCAGCCAATGCCTTGAGAGGAGTTTTCCCTTTGATCTTGCTGTAGCGGTAGGTGCTGTTATGCCGGTGCTCGAACGCCAGCGATTCTTGCCGAAGCTGTGACATGGATGACATGGCGACTTTGTCGAGAAACTTCTGCTGGTAATGGTCATTGAACTTCTCGACAACGCCGTTCCACCATGGCTCAGAAAGCGGAATGAACCAGAGATGGACTCCATAATGCAGGCAGAGACGAATAAGGGGTCCCATGCCTCGTGGATGGGTTGGACTTCCGTAAAAGGCCAGTTCATTGTCCACCTGAAGGTTCTCCGGGATTCCCAAACGCAGCCAAAGCGCATAAACAGCGTCCAAAACGCTTTGGGCTGCTTTGGAGAGCATTGGCTCTATGCCGCACCGGTTGATCGCGGTATCGACAGCATTCAGGCTGTAGAAGCGGATTGGGCCGGTAAGGTAACAAGGGCCGACCAGGTCAACCTGATGGGTTTGGTTGGGCAAAAGCGCCGGGAGCTCGGGATATTTCTTGCCCTTCGGAATGTATCTCCCGGTCCGCCGATGGGTCAATTCGCGGCGGCGTAAGATACGGCCAATGGTACTGAGGGAAGGAACCGGTTGGACTTCCATATCAATCAGCTCCCATTGGATGACCTGATTGCCGCAGAAGTGTCCCTTGTTGTACAGGTTCAATCGAACCATCTCCACGATCTCTTCGATCTCTGCAGGGGTGCGGTATGGGCTGGAAAGAGGACGCCGAGATTGATCTTCAACCCATTGTGAGTTATCAGGAGCATACCGTCTCACCCATTTGTACAGCCATGATCGCGAACGACCAAGAGATGCACAAATGTCCTTTGGATCTTCACCATCAAAGAACCGTTGTACAGCTTTTAACCTTTTTTGTTTAATCTTCTTTTTCATGAACACCTCCCCTTTTAAGTTTGGTGTTCATGATATTACGATGGCTGTGGCTATTCGATTGTCAAAGAGCGTTTGTCCACGATGTCCTGAGCATTAAATTTGTCCACGATGTCGTGAACGTTATCAACTAAACTCTAAATCTTCACCCTGTTAAGTAATTCTGCACGAAATTGATGACCTCACTCTTCCGCGAGAGTGATGAGAACCAAACCAGAAACAACTCATCCTGTACTTAACAGGGCGAGCAAATCCAAAATATAAAACCCAAAAGGTAATTTTCACTTCTCAACAATTGAACCAAATATTTTGTAAGTCATGGGGTTCTGAGTTTTGTGCTTTGAACATTTGAGTTTATTTAGAGTTTAGGGTTTCGGGTTTAGGATTTAACATCTTTGGTTCGAGTCTCGGATTTCGTGCTTCGATATTCACAGAGTTGTGGCTACTCCGTCAGGAGCTTGCCGTCGCGCATTTGGATAACCCGATCCGCGA
>JBAVVF010000385.1:0-1941 GCA_049697155.1 Anaerolineales bacterium | reverse complement strand
AAGCAATCTCACTCATTGTATAAGAGATTGCTTCGTCGCTCCCCTTCGACAAGCTCAGGGCCGCTCCTCGCAATAACGGAGTCGAGTTAGAGAAATCGAAAATCTGAAATCGTAAATCCTACCAAGGAGGAGTTTCTTGAAAATCATTGCCTGCATCAAGCAAGTGCCCGACTCGGAGGCGAAAGTCAAAGCCGAGGGAGGGAAAGTCTCGTGGGGCGACGCGCCGCTGGTCATCAATCCCTTTGACGAATACGCGGTGGAAGGCGCGCTCCAGCAGAAGGAAGCCCAGAGCGGCACGGTCACGGCACTGTGCATCGGGCCCGAAACCGCCAAAGAGGCGCTCAAGCACGCCCTGGCCATGGGCGCGGACGATGCCATCCTGATCTCGGACCCGGCACTGGAAGGTATCGACACGCTGGGCGCGGCGCGCATCCTGGCAGCGGCGATCCAGAAGATCGGCGGCGTGGACATGGTCGTGTTCGGACGGCAGACGCTCGACAGCGGCGCAGGCCTCACGCCCGCCCAGACCGCGCGCCTGCTCGGGTGGCCGATGCTCGGGCTGGCCGGCCAGATCAAGGTCGAGGCGGGCAGCGTCACCGTCGACCGGGTGATCGAAGAGGGCCGCCAGACCGTCAGTGCGAAGCTGCCGACGGTGCTCAGCGTCGTACAAAGCATCGGCGAGCCGCGCTACCCGTCGTTCATGGGCATCCGTAAAGCCTCGAAGGCCAACATCCCGATCTGGTCGCTCAGCGACGTCGGAGCCGGCGCGCCCGAAGCGATCGTCAGGCGGACCGAGCTGATGAATCCGCCGGTGCAGGATACCACCATCGAGATCATCGCCGGAGAAAGCCCGGCCGAGATCGCCGACAAACTGATCGATAAAATCCTGGCGGAGAAGGTGCTATGAAAACGTTTGTTTACATCGACCATTTCAAGGGTGAGGTCCAGCCGGCTTCGTGGGAAGCGCTCGGGCTTGGCAAATCGCTGGGTTCGGTCAGCGCCGTCGTCTTTGGCTCCGGCCTGGACGCGATCGTGAAGTCTGCATTCGAATATGGCGCGGACGAAGTCCTGGCGGCGGATGACGCGGCCCTGACGGACTTCCGCGCCGAACCGTATGCCGCGACGCTCTCGGCCCTCGCCGCCTCCGCAAGCCCGGACCTGATCCTGTTCCCGACCACCGCGCGGACCCGCGAGCTGGCCGCGATGACCGGGGTCGATCTGAACACCGGCGTGTTGACCGATGTCTTCGAACTCGATACGAGCGACAATCAGCTGGTCGCCACTCGGCCCATCTACGAAGGGAAAGTCCTGGAGAAGGTCGTCTGCTCGGGCAAACCCGTCATCGCGACCATTCGAGGGCGCGCTTTCCCCAAGCCTGAAGCGGACTCAGGCAAATCCGGCACGGCCACCAAGGTGGACGTGAAAGCCGAGGCGTTGACCGAGGTTGCAGGTTATTCCGCCTCGGAAAGCGCGGTCAACCTGGGTGACGCAGGCGTGATCGTCTCGGGCGGACGCGGCGTTTCGAACAATCCTTCCCTGCAGCCGCCAGCCGGCCTGGACGAGAAGCAGGTCGAGATCTGGCGCGCCCAGCAGGGCTTCGCGCTCATCACGGAGCTGGCCAACGTCCTGGGCGGTGCGGTCGGAGCCTCGCGCGCGGCCGTCGATGGCGGGTACATCCCGTACTCGCACCAGGTCGGGCAGACCGGCAAGGTCGTCACGCCTGATCTCTATATTGCCTGCGGTATTTCAGGTGCGATCCAACATTTGGTTGGGATGAGGAATGCCAAACTGGTGGTCGCGATCAACAAGGATGCCGACGCGCCGATCTTCAAGCAGGCCCGCTACGGCGTGGTCGGTGACCTGTTCCAGATCGTCCCGGCGCTGACGGAAGCATTCAAGAAAAAGCTTGGTAAATAGGTAGACAGGTATCAGGTAGTCAAG
>JBAVVF010000384.1:0-4411 GCA_049697155.1 Anaerolineales bacterium | reverse complement strand
GTCTATCATGGTGATTTATCTGATCAAAGCCTAAAAACTGCAAATCCCAATTTGATAATTCTGCCTTAACTACTTCGGTTTTTGACTTATGAATAACCATCTCAAACCATGCAGTGTTTCCAATTTCCCTATGCAAAGATTGTACATCTATGGCTTTTCTTGCGATATTGAACAGGTTTTGAGACTCAATCGATATATCTTCACAATAACCAAGGATGTGTTGGAGTTTTATTGTTATCGCATCTTGATATGCCCATATCGAGCCAGTAACAACTTCATAAAAATTAGAGAAAACATTATTACGTCCATGCAACAGAGGTGGATATATTTGTATTTGGTAATTTGCCAGACTGGATATATCCTGCAAAGCTGCTGATAGCCCATGATGTATAGCAGTTGAATCCAGGGATTTATAGGTAAATTTGCGCTTCCCAACTAATAATGCCTTAGCCAAATTTAGGAAACTATAATAATATAATAAACCTGCGGAACGCCAATTTGAACGTATGGAATCTAAATAATAAGTCTGTGCTTGGTCTATCCAAGGGGCTGTAAGTTTCCTGCAAGAAATATGTCGGGCTTTAACGTAACGAAGCATTGTAAATTCTTGCCATGCTTGTTCCACGAAGGTATTGGAGGTTGTTACCTGCAGGGGAGCTTTTCGCCTTTGGCTATACGGAAAGAAAATAATGAATCCCATGATATTCCGATCCTTTTGTCCCATTACTATACAACTTGATGGGGTAATTCAATTTACAAACTGTTTATCCTTTTGCCCAGCCTGCCAATAGTGTTTTTATGTTTCTCTTAGCGTTTTTTACAATGTAACTACGGTTGTGTGAGTCTTCTATATATAAATCGATTAGGTGTCCAACGTGATTATCAATAAAAGTCACAAGCTGATCTTCATCAAGATGAAATTCATGCCATTGATTTTCCCCAATTTCAATTCCAGAAGAACTATCGCCAAGTTCGGTGATTGAGTGTATTCGGGTATCATACTGGCTTATCAAGCGGCGAATTATGACTTTTCGTCTACCGATGTTCCTAATTGAAATCAAAATATAAGAAGGTCCATTATCCGGATCATAATAAAGAGTACTATCAATTTGCAACCGAGGTCGATCACGTAAACCTAGATAGATCGAAAAAAACAAACTTACAAGAGAAGCAATAAGTGCTACTGAGGAAACTATGTCGGATATCGTCATTAGGATTTTTCTAAGCCAATGATCTGATTTGGGGCAGTTTACCAATCATTCATTACATTATATGTTGTGGTGTCTGCGAGATATTACTTTGTGCATAGTATTCGATGATCTGGTTGATTTTTTTCCTTACAGCAATCGGGTTAGCAATAATACTGAATTTTTCCTTGGTTCCCCCTGTGCCGGTGATAGTTACATTTCCAAAATTCATGGCTCTCCCCAAGATGTTTTGGTAAACCAATACACTCTCCACTTTGGGCAAGAGCATTTCGAGTGTTCGTCTATGAATAAAGCCGGTCTTTGCAATGATGCGGCGGTTAGTAACAGCAAATTCAGTGGTAAGCATCATAATAAGAGCTTCAAATCCAACTCTTACTGTAAATATTAGAAAAATGGCAGACATGAAATACATGAATATTTTGTATGTCGGTGTGACTGCGGCAAAAAAAACAGAAATAATAGTCCCCAAAAGTGCGATTATTCCTGGAAGGAATACCGCTGGATGAACGCGCGCGGAGAGGATAATTTTTTCATTGGGCATTAGGTTATCTTGGATATAGCTCATTGTTGTCTCCGATGTGTAACCAGTTGCCTATAATTCGCTGAAAATCTAAATCGCCGCGCAATCAGACATTGCAAAAATCTCCCCGAATAAAGATACGGACTGACATAAAATACGAACTAAAAAACGAGAAAAGTGGGCCCAGTAGGATTCGAACCTACGACCAAGCGATTATGAGTCGCCTGCGCTAACCACTGCGCCATGGGCCCGTTTCAGTAAGTCAGTAAGCAGTAATCAGTAAGCAGTGACCAGTAGTCAGTGAACCAGTAACTGCTTCACTGGATACTGATTACTGGTCACTGAACCAGAGCGGGAGATGGGATTCGAACCCACGAATATCAGCTTGGAAGGCTGACGCCTTACCACTTGGCGACTCCCGCGTGCGGTCAAAATTTTACCACAACGCAAAGTGTCATTGTGAGGGATTGGCTAAAAGGACGGGGCGCGGATTCCTCACCACAGAGTTCACAGAGCCCACGGAGTTTTTCTTTTTTGATTTTCTCTGTGAACTCTGTGCTCTCCGTGGTTAAAATTGTCCGGCAAGTTCCCACAGCCCCACCACCGAAAATAGAACCTCCTCGTCAGGGAACGAGGAGGCTTGTCGAAGTCGCTGCCGGCCCGGGTGACGAACTTCTGGGCGTACAGCCAGCGGATCCATTCGTGGATCACGGCGTAATGGTCGATCACCGCCCGGACGTGCTCCTCCCCCTCGCTGGGACCGTCGGACAGGTTGGCAATGTACACGCGCACCAGTTCCGGCGTCATCTCCCCCACCCGGATATCGCCCGTAAAGCGGACAAAGGCGTCCAGGGCGTCCCGGTAGGCGCTCAGGGTCCGGGCGTCCAGGCCGGCCACCCGGCAATCGAACAGAAAAAGATCCTTCGCGCTCGTCACGAGCACCTCTCTGAGAGATCCGATTTTCATGGTAACCTCCACGTGACATTTTAGCACAAATGTTCTATAATTGAGTTAAAGTTTGGTTAGTAGAGAGTGGCGAAAAGAATGAGCTGCATCTGTCCTTGCCACAGAGTTCATTGAGAAAAATCTCCACATTCTCTGTGGTCTCTGTGGCAAATCCACAGAATTAGCCACTCCCTGGTAAGTCCTACCCGTTCACGTGGCTCGAGGCCACGAAAGAGGCAACATGACCGTTTACATGTGGAAGTTCAATACGATTCCGGATCCGAAGGATGTTGAGTCTTTTATCGATGCCCAGATACCGTTATTCTCACGCAACGCCAGATATATCACGGGGGCGGATGGCGAGCCGGTCGTCGACCTGATGAAAGTCGAGCATAACTGCGGGGCCGTCAACCTGGAGTTTCAACTTAATGGTATCGAGGGCCAGGACGGCGATCTGTTCTGTTTCCCGGGATATTATCCGGGCGACCTGGACGATGAAGGCAATCCCCTCTTCAACCACTGCGATACACATGGCTGCTTCTACGGAAGGATCGTCGCGAAGATCCTGGATCGTGCCCGGAAAGTATTCGATATGGAGGTAGCCATCAATGTCGAACAAGAATGGCAATTTTATCCGGCCGGCTAAACACGGCTCGCAGGTCGTGCTCGATCCCGAGTCGCTCCTGCTGCACGCGCTCTACATGCCCGACGGCGAGACCGTCGTCAAGTCCAATATGACGCTCGGACAGGCCATCGAAGCCATCGCCTTCGCGCACATCAAAGTGAAGATGCCGCACCTGGCGGACAAGTGCAACGCGGCCAAGATCGAGTTCAAGGATGGCAAGTTCGTGGTATGTTTCGCGGACAGCCTGGATAACCTGAGTTTCTGACGCCGGAAACCGGCCCAAACCCCTTCACCACAGAGCACACGGAGAACACTGAGAAAACCTTTTAAAAACCTCCGTGCGCTTGCGCAGTCCGTGTTCTCCGTGGTGAATAAAACGTGGCCCATACTTTGGTGATTTCTCTTCTCCTCCCTTAGAGAACCGCGGTCCGCGCCCGCGGTTCTCGCATTTAAGAAGACTGCCTGCCCGTTCCCCAATCTGATTGAGAACCCTTTTGTCCGCTAATCTTCGCGAATTGGCGCTAATCCATAAACCTTCCGCGGAGATTAGCGTAGATTAGTGGATCATATATCTGATCTCACGCGCCCGGGATTTTGAGCTCGATCTTTCGCAGTAGGAATATGCTCGCGAAGATGCACAGCGCGCCGAAGATAAACAATCCCTTGTAACCGATCCAGGCGCCGGGCCAGGCCGCGTTCAGCCAGTCCAGGGCGGGACCTTCGAGACGCGCGATGGCAGCCGAACCGGCCGTCGCCAGGTTCGTCAAGCCGAGATATTTGCCGGCTGCGCCCTGCGGGGCCAGGGAATTGGCCAGCGCCCAGTTCGACGTGAGGAACAGGCCGATCCCCGCGCCCAGGACGCTGCCAAAGATCAGCAGTCCGCGCATGTCGGTGGCGAAAAGCATCAGGAACATGCCCGCGCTCGCAATAAAAGTACTGATGGCCAGGATACGCTTGGCGCCATACTTGTCCGTCAGCCAGCCTCCGATCAGGACCAGCACGACGAGGGTAATGGTGAGCGTCGCCAGCAGGTCGCCGGTCTGCCTGGGCGGGTCGGGGACACGCAGGACATCCTGCAAATAATATTGAGCGAAGGTTTGCACGCCGTAGATG
>JBAVVF010000383.1:0-3615 GCA_049697155.1 Anaerolineales bacterium | reverse complement strand
AATTCATCTATCCAACCGAAGGTGCAATCATTTGGCAGGATAACTGGGTGATGCTCAAGGATGCCTCCCATACGGATGCCGCCTATGCCTGGTTGAATTACATTAACCAGGGGGATGTCTTCTGGTTGACCCTGGTCGATTACACTTATATCAATCCCAATAAAGCTGCGCTCGAATATGCAAAGGCCAATCATTCCGATGTCTACAATGCATATTTCGACTCGCCGATCACGAATCCACCGCCCGAAGCCGTGGCCAATGGACACGGTGTTGAGGACGTTGGTGATGCAACCCCGCTCTATGATGCGATCTGGGTCGAAGTAAAAGGGCAGTAGACGATCCACGAAGGCTAAAGACAAAATTCCCGGCTGGGTAAACAGCCGGGAATTTTCAATCCAGCCAGAGCTCAGGGCTTTGCCGCGATAGTAAAAGAACGAAAACAGATCACATTTTGCTGAATCGGCAAAAACAAGTTGACTTTAGTGCCGAATCGTTATAGAATACTAATGTGGAAGAACTAAACAGCATTCCGCATTCTCCCGATTTGGACGATACTGATTTGAAGATCATCGAGTCCCTCCAGAAGGATGGCCGGGTTGCGTTTGCGCAGATTGCCGAACAGCTGGGGGTTTCCGCCGGCATGGTCCGCCAGCGCTACAGCCGCCTGGTCGAGCAGGGCTACCTCAAAGTTGTCGCGATTACCAATCCGCTGCGCATGGGATTCCGGACGATGGCGATGATCGGCATTCGTGCGGACGGCAGCAAGCTGCTGGAAGTCGCGGAGAAGGTTTCGAAGCTTGACGAAGTGATCTACATGATCGTTTCGAGCGGCCGTTTCGATATCTTCGCTGAAGTCATCTGCCGTGATCACGAGCATCTCCTGCGCTTTATCACGGAAAAACTTTCGACCATCGATGGCGTGCGCGAATCGGAATCGTTCATGCACCTGAAGATTATCAAGGAAGTGTATTTTTAGAGATTTCGCTGCACCCCGGACCTTGGGCCGGGTCACGGCAACATACTTGTCTGCCCCCGCAACGTGACGGGCGGCGGAGCCAATCGAAAGGAGTATATGAAAGTCCTACTGGTGGGTGTGGGCGGAGTAGGGGAAGCCATTGCGGCCATTGCCAAGCCACGGCCGTGGATGGAATTGATGGTCCTTGCCAATTATAACGTCAGGCGCACCGAGGAGGTGCAAAAGAAACTGGGGGACGCAAAGCGATTTCCAACCGAGTTCATCGATGCCGGCCGGCAGGAGGATATCGAAGCGCTGGCCAGGAAATACAACGTCGACCTCATCGTGAATGCGGTCGACCCGGTCTTCAACAAACAGATTTTCGACGCAGCCTACCAGGTGGGTGTCAACTATCTGGATATGGCCATGACCTTGTCCGAGCCGCACCCCGAGGACCCCTTCCACAAGACGGGGGTCAAGCTGGGTGACTACCAGTTCGACAAAGCCGCCGCCTGGGAAAAGAAAGGTTTGCTGGCGCTGGTGGGGATGGGCGTCGAGCCGGGGATGGCAGATGTATTCGCGCGTTATGCCCAGGACCATCTCTTCGACGAGATCGACGAGATCGGTATCCGCGACGGCGCGAACCTTGTCATCGATGGTTATGAATTTGCTCCCAGCTTTTCCATCTGGACGACGATCGAAGAATGTTTGAATCCGCCTTTGATCTACGAGCACGACAAGGGCTGGTTTACCACCGCGCCGTTCTCCGAACCGGAAATCTTTGAGTTCCCGGAAGGCATTGGCAAAATCGAAGTGGTCAATGTGGAGCATGAAGAGGTCCTGCTGGTGCCGCGCTGGGTCAAGACCAAACGTGTGACTTTCAAATACGGTCTGGGCGATCAGTTCATTGGAGTGTTGAAGACACTGCATATGCTGGGGCTCGACAACAAGGACAAGATCAACGTCAAGGGTGTGCAGGTTGCGCCGCGGGATGTGGTTGCAGCATGTTTGCCCGATCCGGCCCATCTTGGGGACAAGATGCACGGCAAGACCTGCGCGGGAACGTATGTCCGGGGCATCAAGGATGGCAAGCCGCGCGAGCTTTATCTCTACCAGGTTGCGGATAACGAGGCATGCATGAAAACCTGGGGCTGCCAGGCGGTGGTTGCCCAGACAGCATTCAATCCCGTAATCGCCATGGACCTGCTCCAGCACGGTCAATGGAAGGGGACGGGCGTCCTGGGTCCCGAAGCACTTGACCCGGTTCTGTTTATGGATAAGATGGCGGAATATGGCTTCCCTTACGGTATCAAAGACATGACTAGGGAGGCGGTCTCCTAGAAAATCAAAGCGGACAAACTCAAGAGAGTTTGTCCGCTAATTTTTGGCAAGTTCACCCCAGTGAACTTCATCACTCAATAACTTGGAGGGCATACATGGACGGGTACGAGTATTCAGGTTTGATCGTAGGTGGGATCGTTCTGATCCTGATCGTGCGCATCATCATCGGGTATTGGGCCTCGAGACGCGTGGAGACGACAAACGATTATGTCCTGGCGGGGCGCCGTCTGCCGATCTGGATGGCCGCACCGTCGATCATGGCGACCTGGTTCGCGGCCGAGACCCTGATGGGGTCCAGTTCGGAGGCGTACAGCTATGGTTTGCAGGGCGTGATCTTTGATCCGTTCGGCGCGACGGTGTGTCTTGTACTGTCAGGCTTTCTTGTCGTTCGCCTGGCACGCCGTGCCCAATACATCACCATCATGGATTTCTTCCAGCATCGTTACGGCACGGCGATGTCCGTGATGGGATCGGTGGCGCAGATCATTTCCTACTTTGGCTGGACTGCCGCGCAGATCGTCGCCGGCGGTGCGATCCTGCAGGCCCTGCTGGGCTGGCCGCTTCAGGTGGGAATGATCCTGGTCGCCGTCGTGGTGACGACCTATACGATGATGGGCGGACTCTGGGCAGACACCGCCCTGGACTTCATGCAGATGTTCCTGACCTGTATCGGTCTGCTCGTGATTTTCGGCGGTATCCTGTGGGCGGTGGGCGGGCTGGATGCCTTCCTCGGCATGGCCGGCGCGCAGTACACGGACTATCCGTTCGCGATGGGTCCGACGGCGGAAGAAGGTTACCTGGGCTACAGCGGAACGCTGGGCTGGTTCTATTACGCCGCGGCCTGGATGGCGATCGGGCTCGGCTCCATCCCTGCCCAGGATTATCTGCAGCGCACCTGCGCTGCCAAGAATGAAAAGGTCGCGGTGAAGTCAACCTACATTGCCGCGTTCCTGTACATCACCTTTGGTGTGCTTTCCCCGTTCATCGGCATGGCGGCCTATTCCGCGATCGGACCGGAGATCGCCGCGGATAATACCCAGTTCATCCTGATCTCCATGGCAATGAAGTACCTGCCGCCCGTATTGACCGCGGCCTTCGTGGCTGCCCTGGCCTCCGCCCTGATGAGCACATCGGATTCGTCCATGCTGGCGGGCGCGACGATGTTCACAGAGAACATCGTCAAGCAGTTCAAACCGGACCTCACCGACAAGTCACAGTTGCTGCTGACACGGCTGAGTCTTCTGGTGAGTGGTGCACTAAGCTTATATATTGCCATGGCCGCAGAGACGATCTACGAACTGGCAGTCATTGCCAATACC
>JBAVVF010000382.1:0-4539 GCA_049697155.1 Anaerolineales bacterium | reverse complement strand
TCCACGGGCGCAGGCGACTCGAGGTCGAGCCCTCCGCCGGTCGAGAGGAAGAGCGCGATCACTCCGGCCAGGAGAACGATCGGGATCAGGAGCAGGATCAGGGTTCGGAGGGTGAAGCGTTTGGTTGTGGGTTGAGAGGTCGGTTGAGTCATAGTCACCTCTACGCCATCACTTCGAAAATGCCGTTCCAGCCAAGTTCGGCGAACTCGGTCACGTGCGCATGGAACATGTACATGCCCGGATACTTGTACGTGAATTCAAGGATGCCGCGCTGGGCCTGTCCCTGGATGATCGTGTCGGTGAATTCAGATGGGACGAGGCTGGTCCCGGTGGGGTAGTAGTGGAAGAAATTGGCGTGCAGGTGGAACGAGTTGAGCAGATCGAACTCCAGGATGTTGACGAGATAGACGCGGATCTTTTCGCCGACCCTGATCTGGATGGGACGGTTCTGGTAATGGAAGGGGATGCCGTTGACGGCGTAAAAATCGTTCACGTCATCGAAATCGACGTCGACGCCATTCATGACCATGATGAATTCGCGGTCGACGGGGGGGCGGCCCTCCTGCGGGTCGACGATGAACGCACCGTAGAGTCCCTTGGCGATGTGCCGCGCCAGCGGGAAGACGTGGCAGTGGTAGAGATGCAGTCCGAACGGCTCGGCGTCGAACTCGTACGTGAAGCTGCCGCCCGGCTCGACGAGTCCGCCCGGGCCTGTGCCCGGCACGCCGTCCATCTCACTGGGATGAAAGCCGTGAAAGTGGATCGAGTGCGGATGGTTGCTGCCGTTGCTGAACTGGATGCGGATGCGGTCGCCCTCGGTGGCGCGGATCGTGGGCCCGGGCATGCGCCCGTTGAACGTCCAGGCCGGGAATTCGATGCCGGGAACGACTTCAATATTCTTGTTCAGGGAAACGATCTTGTATTCCCGCAGGGTTTGCCCATTGGGCAGGGTGGAGACTTCCCCATAATCGAAGTCTGTCAGCATATCGGTCGGGTTGAAACCGTTCTTTTCATGGTCCACTTCGCCGACCGTGCCGGGCAGATCGCCGTGATCGCCCTGCTGCATTGCATGCGATGGATGAGCTTCCTTTGGATGTTCGATGCTGGGATTGTGATTGTTTTGTGTCAGCGCGGTCGCGCCTGCGGTACCCAGGAATGCCAGCCCACCTACTTTGAGAAAGTCTCTTCTGGACAGAGGCTTCATAAATTCTCCTTGTGGTTAAATTAAAATTTAGGCTTGCCTAAATATTTTAGACCATAAAGAGAACCCCGTCAAGAGGCGCGGCTTGTCTTTCTGGTTGAATGGAATTGCCTGGGCTGTGTCTATCTTCTCGGCCTGAGCCATTTGCCGCCCAATATCAGGGAGAGCAACACAAAAGCGATCGCGATCCACGTGAAGGCGGTCTGATCGGTTGCAATGCCGATTGCCAGAAAAGCAAGCCCAAGGATCAGGAAGATGGAGGAGAATTGCCTGCGTCGTTGTTTAGTCATAGTGCGATTATACATAAGGTTTTATCTGTCGCGAAATGAAATCTTTTTTTAATGTTCAAAAGCATTGTCATTGCAAGAGTTTATGTAATAATAAGGAATGTGACTTGCATTTCAGATGCAAGTCACATGGTATCTGTGTTGGATATAAAGAATCAATAGCGAGGTGAATGATGCGTATTTGCATTTTGACAGATGAAGAACCCCAGGATTTCAATCCTGCTCCCTACATGCAGGGCTTCGACTGGGAGATGGTCACGATGACCGATCCCGTCAGGGATGTGCTGCGGGCCCTGGCCGCGCGCAATGAATTTGATGTTTACTTGAATCTTTGTGAAGGCTATGAAATCGAGGAAGACTCGGACTGGGACTATCAGGGCATCGATGTGGTGCGGGCGCTCGAGGAACTGAACCTGCCTTTTACTGGTGCGGATTCGAGCTTCTTCGACCCGTCGCGCGAAGAGATGCAGGCTGCCGCGGATGCACATGACGTCGGTTTTGCGAAAGGCTATCAGGTGAAGAGCGTCGAGGAAGCGCAGCAGCTCGTTGGGAACCTGCGCTATCCGATCATGGTCAAGCATCCCAGGAGTTATGGCAGCATGGGCATGTTCCGCGAATCACGTGCGGATACGCCGGAGCAGCTGGCCGGGCAGGTTGAACGCGTCTGCAGGGAATTCGGCGCGGCTCGCATGGAGGAGTTCATTGTTGGCAAGGAGTACAACGTGCTTGTGATGGATAACCCCGACGACTTTGACCATCCTATTGCCTATCCTCCGGCCGAACTGGTCTTCCCGGACGGGGAGGAGTTCTGGCACACCGACATCAAGTGGGATTACAACGTCCCATTCGATTTCAAGCAGGTCACCGACCCGGATCTGGTCGTACATCTGCAGGATGCCGCGATCCGGATGTACAAGGCCATGGATGGGGTCAGCTGCGGGCGCTGCGACATGCGCATGAACGACAAGGGAGAGCTGTTTATCCTGGAGATCAATCCCAATCCCGCCATCATGCTCGCACCGGAGGAATATGGCCCCGCGGACTATATGATCCTGTACGACCCGGGTGGCTACAAAGTCTTTTTTGAGCGCCTGATCAGGGTGGCGCTCCTTCGTCACAAGATGAACGCTACCTCGTGACTGACAATACCGCCAGTGCAGGATGGACAGCTAAAGAACAAAATGGCCCGCATCTAGGGGATGCGGGCTTCTGTCTTCTGGCTTGAAAGAGTATTCAAGTATTCAGATACCAGCAGGGCTGCCACGTACAAATCGAGACGTGCGCCAAAACGGCATTATATGGTCGATCTTACGTGTTGAAAAGATTTGTCGTTCCGCCTGCGAGTGACCGGACTGCCGGTGAATATCTCGCAATACCATCCTCTTGTTGTAAAATAGCGTGGTATCACTACAGCGAGCCATCATGATCATCTTTGCAGCCAGCATCTTTCTCTCCGCCTTTCTGCTTTTTCAGATCCAGCCGATGGTGGGTAAATTGATCCTGCCGTGGTTTGGCGGAACACCGGCGGTGTGGTCAACAGTTATGCTGTTTTTTCAAGTCCTGTTGACGGGTGGTTATGCTTATGCCTATTGGCTGATCGGCCGCCTGAGAACACAGCGGCAATGGATCATACACAGTGCTTTGGTCGCCTCGGCGCTGATCCTTCTTGTGCTGCTTGCCTTTGTCTGGACATCTCCCATCACACCTGGCTCCAGCTGGAGACCGAGGGATGCCGGCTCACCCATCCTCGATATTTTCAAACTACTGATGGTCTCGGTCGGCCTGCCCTATTTCATCCTGGCCTCTAACGGACCGCTGATGCAGTCCTGGTTCAGCCGTCTTTACCCCGAACGCTCCTACGCCCGCCTGTATGCACTTTCCAATGCCGGCTCGCTGCTTGGGTTGCTCGCCTACCCGATTTTGATTGAGCCGTTCCTGTCTTTGCGCCTGCAGGGATGGGTATGGTCGGCCGGCTTTGCACTCTTTGGCTTGCTGGCCGTCTGGATCGCGGCGCGCAGCGGACGGACAGACCCTTCGGCGGACTGCTTGTCGCGGCTCCCTCTGCGAAAGCTCCACAAGGACCGACCCTCTCTGGCTCTATCGTCACTCTGGATTGCCCTGAGCGCGACTGCCTCTCTGTTCTTATTATCCGTTACAAATCAGATCACCCAGGAGGTGGCAGTGATCCCATTTCTGTGGGTACTGCCGCTGGCACTTTACCTGCTCTCCTTTATTCTGGCTTTCTCAGGTGAGCATGGCTATCCCCGCAGGTTCTATGCGATATTGTTTATCGTTTCCGCCGGACTGACAGTGTTTGTCATGCTTGGGGCGACTTCCCTGCACGTATATTGGCAGGTTCTCGCGTATGGCTTGCTGTTGTTTGCAGCCTGTATGCTTTGCCATGGCGAGCTATATCTTTTGCGGCCTGCCGCGCCGTACCTGACGACGTTTTACCTGATGGTTTCCATTGGAGGGGCAGTGGGAGGCATATTTGTCAGCCTGATCGCGCCCCTGATTTTCGACGGCTATCGGGAGTTTTTCGTTGGGCTGGCGATGACCCTGGTTGTTTTCCTCATGGTTGTGCGGGAACGACAATACGGCGATGTGTCTGCCCGTGCCCGCTTTGTATTCAGAGTCTTTGTATTGGTCACAGTCATGTTGTCTATTCTGGACATTTTTTTCTCGGGCGCGCTGTATTCAGAACGGAACTTCTACGGGGTGCTGCGCGTGCGTGAGACGGTTCCCGAAGGCTCAACCGAAAGAGCCTGCCTGTTGTCTCATGGGATCACGGTCCATGGACTTCAATTCATCGACCCTCAGCTGCGCGACACGCCGACAACCTATTACGTCGAGGGGAGCGGCGCGGGGCTGGCCATCCTGAACCACCCTCGCTATGGACGGGGTCAACGGGTGGGAATGCTCGGCGTGGGCGTGGGGACACTGGCCGCCTACGGTCAGCCTGGCGACACGTACCGTTTGTACGAGATCAATCCCGAGGTGGTCGCATTGGCGGAGGGCCAGGGAGGCTATTTCTCATTCGTAGGCGACAGC
>JBAVVF010000381.1:0-3753 GCA_049697155.1 Anaerolineales bacterium | reverse complement strand
CTTGATCTGGTCAAAGGATTGAGGGTTGCCATAGGGATCCTGCGTGGACCAGTAATACGTGATCGCATCGAACATTGCCATGCGCGTGGTCGTCAGGGTCGCCCGGGTCTCGTCACCGACCAGGTACATGCGGTCGCGGACCGCATTACTGATCTTCAACACGTCGGCATTGCTGTACTTGCGGGAACCCGTAAAGGTCACGACCGGCTTGCCGTCGATCCGCTCCCAGGCCGTCTCGTTCTTATAATTGTTGTACAGGAAGTTCAAGTCATTGATGATGTAGGTCGCGGACGGCATCGAGGCGGCCTTGTAGCTGACCCAGTTCCTGAAACCGCCGACGCGGTTCGAAGCTGCAAACGCCTCGGACAGCCTGCGGCTGTAGGTCACGGTGGTGCGCGTCTGGGTGGTGGTGCCGTTCCCATTCCAGTTCAGCCAGAAACCGGTCACCCCGGCAGCCTTGGCCAACACAATGTCAGCTTCGATGGCGCCCGGATCGTCCTGGCTGACCAACTTCGCCGGCACATCGATGAGTTGATTGCCTGCATATTTGGAGACCGCGTTACAGCCATCGGCATCTGTCGTGGCGGGCAATGGCAGTGGTGAAGCCGTGTAAGGATAGTTGGTTCCCAGCTTATCCTTCCAATGCTGGGTGCTCCACCACAGATAGTAATAGACGTAGACTGGCTTGCCTGATGCAGCCGGCTCGCCTGGTGTAGCCTCCACATTGGAGAAACCTCCAAATGCCAGCGCAAACGCCACAATGATCCCCATGATTCGGTAAATGATTTTGTTCATTGTCGTTGCTCCTTATTGTTATCGCTAAAAATGAAAACTGCCTGACCTGCGAGGTAGTTTTACCGAATACATCTGGCAAACTTGCAAATCACAGTGCTGAAGCAGCTTTGACCCGCAGCTTTGCTTTGCCGGTTCTCACCGGTTTGGCTTTATGTGACCTTTCGATGTTAAATGTGCCGGGACAAACACAAGGTTGCCCATTGCGGTCGCGCGCATTATAGGCTATGCCTCGGAGGGGGTGGGAAGGGCTACAAGGCCGAATCCCTAAACAATATTGTTAGGCTGGTAAATCATGCGCCTAACCCATGACTTAACTACTAAAAGTGCCGGCCTTCACGATGGGTTTATTAGTTTTCATTAATCTTCCGGGGCCGACCTGCTGATTCAACCGGCATGGAAGCGGTGCTTCTTCGTGCTTCCCAACAGGCGTATAATCCAGCAGAGACTGGAGAGAAAGGATTATTGTTATGCTGAATAATCGCCAACTCGCTGAGGCATTCACTCTTATTGCTGATTTATCCGAGATCAAAGGGGAGAACATCTATAAAACGCTGGCCTATCGCAAGGCGGCCGACAGCCTGTTGAACCTGGGGCGTGAAGCTTCCGAATACTGGAAAGAGGGAAAGCTGGACGACATCCCCGGCGTGGGGAAAGCCATTGCTGAAAAAATCGATGAGCTGTTGAAGACCGGAAAACTGGGCTTCCTTGAAAAGCTCAAGAAGGAAGTACCGCCGGGTTTGGTGGAATGGCTGCCGATTCCGGGACTGGGACCGAAGCGGGCCGCGCTGATCTGGAAGACGCTCAACATCACGACCTTCGCGCAGCTCGAAAAAGCCGCGCGGGCCGGGAAGCTGCGCGACCTGCCGGGCATGGGTGCCAGGACCGAGGCGGCAATCATCGAGGGCATCGAGTCGCTGTCGAGGCGGACCGTCCGGATTCCCCTCGGGCGCGCCTACCCGATCGCGGCAGCCTTGATCGCCGAGTTCAAAAAGGTCAAGGGCGTGGTCGATGCGCAGCCGGGCGGCAGCCTGAGAAGGATGCGTGACACTGTCGGCGACCTCGATATTCTGGTTGCGTCGAAAGATCCTTCGGCAGTCATGGATATGTTTGTGAAACTGCCGCGCATCCATCGGGTGCTGGGCAAGGGACCGACCAAATCCAGCATCGAGTTCAACGATGGCCTGCGCGTGCAGCTGTGGGTGCACCCGCCGCAGGAGTTCGGCACCGCCCTGGTCTACGCGACCGGCTCGAAGGAGCACAACATCCGTCTGCGCGAGATGGCGCTGGCCAAGGACTTATCGTTATCCGATCATTCCTTTAAGAACATCCTCGATGGGAATGAAATCTTCTGTGCGACCGAAGAGCAAGTGTACGAAACGCTCGGGCTGCCGTGGATTCCTCCCGAGCTGCGCGAAGACCGGGGCGAGATCCAGGCGGCCAAAGCGAACAAGCTTCCGAAGCTGATCCAGAAGAAGGATATCTGGGCTGATTTGCAAATGCACTCCACCTGGAGCGACGGCAAGCTGTCCATGCTGGAGATGGCCCGGGCCGCCGCCAAACGCGGCATGAAGGTCATCGCCTTCACCGATCACTCCGTCAGCCTGGGCGTGACGCGCGGACTGAGCATCGAAGCCCACAAAAAACAGGCCGCCGAGATCAAAAAGATCCAGAAGCAGCTCGGCGACAGCATCCTGGTGCTGCATGCCAGTGAAGTGGAGATCAAGGCCGACGGAACGCTCGACTATCCCGACGAATTCCTGGCGAGCCTGGACCTGGTCGTGGCCTCGCTGCACACCAGCCTGCGCCAGCCGCGCGAGAAGGTCACCCGGCGCGTGATCAATGCCATCCGCAACCCGCACGTGGACATCATCGGCCATCCCACGGGACGCCTGATCCAGGAACGGGAGGGCGCGGACCTGGACATGGAGGCAGTCCTGCAGGCCGCCGCGCAGACCGGCGTGGCGATGGAGATCAATGCCCATCCGGCCCGCCTCGACCTGAACGACCTGCATGCCCGCCGCGCAAAGGAGCTCGGCATCCCGATCGCGATCAACTGCGACGCGCACTCCGAGGAGGACCTCGATATGCTACCCTACGGGGTCGCGACCGCCCGCCGGGCCTGGCTGGAACCGAAGGATGTAATCAATACCTGGACTCCAAAGAAGCTGCTCGGTTGGCTGGAGAAGCGGGGTAAATAAAACCTTGCAGGAACTAAAACCTTCAAAGAACACAATGGAACAAGGGCGATAAACCATGGATAATACATATCACGCATATGGCGGATTGAATGTACTTGGCCGTTTCCTGATGTTATTGCTTTCCGGTGTAATGATCGGTATGGGCCTGGTCTTCCTTGCCGGTTTGATTCAGGCACTCTTTAGCAACAGCATTTCATCAGTATCTGGCCCCTTTTGGAACTTCATTGGATATGCTATTTGGTCGCCCTTTGTATTTATCTTTATGGCTTATCTATTTTCCGATATAACGGCGAACGATGAGGGTTTGCAGACAAGATTTCTCTTCAAGAATCTTGTTGTGAGGTGGGAAGATATTGCTGAAGTGAAGCTCTCCAGACCATTTGGACTCCGCGTTGGAAAACGTGCAAGTGTTTTGACAGCCAGGAATGGCTTGACTTTTTTTCATCGGATATATGGCCTTGTATATGGACAAACCAGTCAGCCAGCGCTGGTGATTTGGTCGCATGTTAGCGGCTATGATGTTTTGACAAAGAAAATTTCGAAGAATAGAAAAAGAAAGCGTTTTCCTCTTGAAAAACAAGGAAAGCAACATGAATAATCCTCCCAACAGAACAAAACGGATCGCATTCATGCTCAGCGGCGGGATGGATGCGCTGCTGGGCGCATTTTTTCTGCTGACCGGCTTCGGGTTGCTGCCGATCGACGTGACTCAGTACGGTTTCGAAAACTGGCATGCCATCCTTTTAGGTGCGATATTCTT
>JBAVVF010000380.1:0-4324 GCA_049697155.1 Anaerolineales bacterium | reverse complement strand
GCCACATGTGATGGTAAAACCATCCAGCACGGCTGTGCCATCCGTGCCACTGCCGACAACAACGTGATAGGAATTATCGGTGGTGGTCCCGACGATGCCGAGATCTCCGCTTAAGATCGAAACATGCCTACCGGGATCTCTTTGAGCCCGCAGTGTTTCCGTACCATCAAAGCCGCCATATAGGGCTACGCCATTTTTAAGGACAAAACTGATTGTACGATCTGTTCCATCCGTGGGCTTATAGGTTCCCGCCATGACCCAAATCTCATCACCAGATACAGCGGCGGAAAGTGCGTAGCGTAATTCACAGGCATTTATCCAGGTATCACAAGAGCCGTCAAGCAGTCCACCTGGCTCGGCGTACTTAATATGTGCAGGTGTTGCAGCAAAGTAATTCTCGTCAGATTTATCTGTTAAGACGTTGCTATAACTTTTGCTGACAGGCGTGAAAGTATAGCCTGGCAAAGAGGGCGTTACTGTGCCAGACCAATCATAGGGGACGGTGAATGAATAATTGTCAGACTCATCCGATACGGCTGTTTTTGAGGTGGAATCAAAATAACTCAGGGAAACACCAGCCGCTCCCACATACCCTGAGATCCTTACTGCTGTTTGTGCTGGCGCGACCAGATCAGGCGGATTTGGATCATCCGGGGCAGAGGGGGTGATGGCTTCAACATAGTCGACCAAAAATGATCCCCAGCCTACTTCTGATGTACTCAAAGGGGCGTCGTTCACGCTGTTCAGGGAATCTGGTTCTACCCTGACACTAAAGAGCAGATCAAGCCTCTCGTAAAAGCTACGGTCCAAATTTCGATAGGTAGTAGGCACAAATGCACCATCAATATAAAACGGATCCAAAGTGGTTGCTAATGTTTTCTCGTTTAATCGCACATACGCTGGGCTTGAGAAATCCGTACTGCTTTGTGCACCCCATACCGCGCTAGAAGCAAATTCAAGATTGATTCCGTTATAAAAACTACGTTTCAGCGTTCCGTCTGGGAAGAATATAGATACGCCATTGACATGGTTTGGGTCCAAATCGGAAATAGGATAACGAACGGTTCCGGATTTGGCGGCCTTGAAAATGACATAATCATTTGCCGTATCGATCACCGATTGGGCGCCATTCTGAACATTGGCATCGGGTATGCTCTTCAGATTCAATGCCAGATCAGCCAGATCTACATATTTATCTCCATCATTAATTACGAAATTGTTATCTGAATCAAATTTCTGTGTATTGCCGCGCGCATTTTGGATTTGGGAAGCATAGGCTGCCATTTGCGGCCGGAGAGTATTGCTTAGATTTGTTATCGCAGTGACGAGCGGGTCAATCCTGGTCAAGTCGACTGCTGAAAGCGTATATCCCAATGTATCTGGGTACGCAGTATCAAGCCAGCGTGCATATTTAGTAACAAATACTTCAGCGAGTTGCTCCGGCGTAGTAGACACCGTGATATCTGCAATGTAGTCTGCATATGGGCTTTTACTTGCTTTGTCATTCGGGATGAAAATCGGGTTTTGGCTGGCAATATAAATATTGGCATAGTTACGAATTTGATATCCATCTTCGATCATCCCCATAAGACACGCGTCGGCAAACACAATATCCAATTTTTCGCTGCCGGAAGATGTTGCTGTAGATAATGCAGTTCCAAGCTCATGGATTGTAAGCCAGTCGCCACCCCCAGTAGTATCCAGAGCTATACCATTCAGACCCGTGCCATGGTCCGAGATGAGTAATGCATAATGTTGAGCAGGGTAATGAGCGCGCGCCCAGGTGATGAAGTCGCTCAAACTGGCAGGATCGCCCATATTTATTTCCCCCTGGTTGATACGATCCACCCCCTCGATGTAATCTCCCAGTCTTTCCAAATCCGAATCGGATTGTACTTTATAGTAATAGGAGTTGTTATCTCCGAGCCTGTCCCACAATACTGCAATATTCACACCTGGCTGATTTGCAGAATATTCCAGTTGGTTGAAAACATTAACGTAATTGTCGTCTAATTCGATATTGCCTATAGCATTATCACCATCAAGATAAACCATAATAGTCCAGGCGGGTAAAGCAGTGTAATCCTGGTCAGTTTGGTCAACTTGAACATTGGCATAGTCGCTACTCAGCGGCGAGAAGGTATACCCCACTTTGGTAGGCGTAACCATACCGGACCAATCATAAGGAACTGTCAATGAGTAATTCCCGCTGGCATCGGCCGTGACGACCTTGGGTGTACCGTCAGTATAATTTAATGCCGCCCCATCTACGCCAACATTGCCCGAGATGGAGTAGGCCACCACTCCGGTGAAATCCTGATTTATTACATCCGGCGGCATATTTACCGTCTGCAAAGCAGGCGAGAAGATGTAGCCACTCTTGGCTGGGGCGAGCGTGTATGTGCCTGAAACAAATCTGCCGAGGACGTAAGTTCCATCTAGTCTGGTCATTGTCGAAGTACCTACGCTATTTGCTGAAAGCTGGACCTCAGAGATCGGATCCCCATTCGAGTCCTTTACCACGCCAGATACGAGATAGGAGGGTTCTATCTGACGCACATAAATATTATCAAATGCCACTTGAGTAGGGCACACTGCGCCAGCCCACATAGAAAAACCAATGTTTCCTGTTAAGAATGGCGCATCCGTATCTGTATAGGAGAGCAGAAGTTTCGCATTTTGCGCCGTATCTACCACATATACATCAATTGTTGGTCCCTCCACATCAATGATCATCTTGTACCAGCTATTAGCAGTGAAAGGCCAGCTTCTTTGCACGCTCGCGCCTGTCGTAGATTTTACGATGCGCACCGCTCCTCCGTACGGAAGTGATGGCAGAATATCCACACTGTAATAACCACCTGCTGAATTCCTGACGAGAATGCCACCCGGGTCATAACCAGCTAAACGGCGCACATCAACAGTCAATTGATAATCAGTCCAAGTCGTATCCCCGGCAGTAATCATAGATGAGATCCCACCCCCACAGGGAAAACTGGAAGTCAACGCGCCGTCGGTAACTTGCCATGTTCCTCGTTCAATTTGCCATTCTGCAATATTTCCAGAACTAAAATCATCGCTGAAGAGGATTTGTGAAGCTGGTTTGGGCGGGAGAGATGGTATGTAGGGCTCGACTGGCGGAACAGGTTGCGCAAGGTCGAGAACTTGAAACTCCAAAATAGAAAAACCCCAACCGGTTCCCCGCTGCATGCCATGCATGCGAATATAACGCCAGGTACCACTCACAGACAGGTAATCTGTGCCCCCGTCTCCGTGAAACTCCTGTGCCAGAATAGTCCAAGTTGTCGCATTCGTGGAGCCTTCGATTTGATACTCCCCACCATAAGCGCTTTCCCATATCAGGATAACCTGCTGAATAGTTTGTGGAGAACCGAGATCAATGTAAATCCAGGCCGGTTCAGCAAAAGTCGAAGACCAGGCAGTTGAAGATAAGCCATCCGTAACGCGCGAAGCAACATTGGAAGTGTGCACCGAAGAAGCATAGGCTGCCTTCCCAAGAGCCAGGTTTGTTCCACCCTGGGCTTTCACGGTAAGATTTGGTTTGACGATGAACAACCCTGCTTGAATCGCTATGGAAAGCATAAGGGCGATGATTGTTGATTTGAATAAACTATGTTTCATCTTTTCCTTCTCATGTTGCCGAAAAATCTGGATGCTTGAATGGAGTATGAAAGCATTCAATTCGCAATTGAATTTCTCCTTTCAATCGCCAGGGCATGACGATGACACAAGACCAGCGTTACTATCAATCCTGAAAGCTTCAACAAGGCTGCATTTGACTGTATCAGAGGGTGGACATCCTTTTTGCAGGAATAACCAGCACAAAACAAGCTGCATGAAAAACACGGCAGGCTGTAAGGGCTGCCCTGTTTGCTTGTTCGTGACAACCTCTACTCGAATGTGACGAAGCCTTCCTCACCTTGGCGGAAGAATCGTGATCGTGGACACTGGTGACCAGTCACTCCAATTGCCGGCTGCATCCTTCGCACGCACCTTCCAGTAATAGGTGCCTCGGATGCCCCCCGGCAGCCGTCGATACGTGAGGCGCTGATTGATGGTATACAGCGGGCTCAGGAAATCCGGATTGTTGTCGATCTGAAATTCATATAGCACTGCCCCGCTGACTCGAGCCCAGCGGAACGTTGGCACGCCGCGCAGGGACGTCCCGCTCACCGGGG
The DNA here is from genome assembly GCA_049697155.1 of Anaerolineales bacterium. GTDB lineage: Bacteria > Chloroflexota > Anaerolineae > Anaerolineales > Villigracilaceae > Defluviilinea. The sequence continues at coordinate 125 of JBAVVF010000380.1, read as the reverse complement.
AGTCCGAAGATGGAGGCGGGGGAAGGGTGGTATCAACCGTGAAGTATCGGGAAGCACTCCAGTCACCAGGCTGGTTCGCAATGTTGTATGCTCGAACGCGCCAATAGTACTTACCGTCAGTCAAC
>JBAVVF010000379.1:0-4413 GCA_049697155.1 Anaerolineales bacterium | reverse complement strand
TGGCTGCATAATGCCCAGCGTGTCGGCGAAGCTGATGCGGTCCGCGCCGGCCTCGATGGCCGCGTTGCACACCTGCACCAGGAACTCAAACTCCGTGCGGGTCGCGTCTTCGGGGGTGTAGCGCACCTTCAGGCCGAGACCCCGGGCGTAGGCGATATGCTCGCAGATGATCTCGATCGCCTGCTCCTGTGTCTTGTGCAGCTTCGAATCCAGGTGGATTTTGGAGGTAGCATAAAAGATGGCGGCACGGTCGGCGCCGCAGGCCTTGACACGGTCGATGCTCGGGCGGGAGGCGATCGAATGGGCGACGATCTCCGCCCGCAGTCCGAGCGAGGCGATCTTTTCCACGGCCCTGGCAATGCTGGCCGCGACACTGGGGTCGCCGGCCTCGATCATCTCCACCCCCACTTCGTCCAGCCGGCGCGCGATCTCGATCTTTTCGTCAACTGTGAAGTTGACATAGGGAGTCTGCTCGCCCTCACGCAGCGTTGTATCCAGGATTTCAAGCATAGCTTCTCCTTTTCCGGAGTCCAACGACTCCTGTCGTTGGAAACGGCGAAGTCAGGCCCCACAGGGGCTGCCACTGCTGTGCGCGGCGTTCGCGAAGACTTCGTACTCCAAACAAAAAAAGCGCCCTCCGTTGTCGGAGAGCGCTTGGGTAGGCAGGCAGATATGAAGAACTACGATAAGTTTCCGTCTATTTCCTGTTTAACCAAACGAGGCCCAATGCCGACAACCGAAGTTGCAGATTGGGCTTGCGCTTGGCCTTGCTTTCGAAACAGAAAACGGAACTCATAGATATTGGGCGGTATTCTACTACCCCTGCGAAATATGTCAATAGTTTTAATAGGATCAGTTTGAAGCAAATGATTACCCGTTTGGATAATAGTATTTTGCTTTAATTGCCCTATCCTATTTATTCAGATTAACCATATTTGCCCAACGACGTAGTGGCGACTTCGCGCAGCACCCCTTCGGGGTTAGTCGCCCTTTGCCTGTGAAATCATACGGTAAGCCAATCTTGGTTAACCTGAATAGTTTAGTTCGTGGTGCAAAAGCCCCCCTGCGCCGTCTCCAGCATTATGAGCGAGTTTTGCACCAGAAACTAAATTGCGAAGCGAGGAAGCTAAGGCACGAAGCAGGAAATGAACCCCAGAGGCAGGTGGAACAACGAGAAAAGACGGCCCGTCTATTAAAAGTCCGGAGTTTCCACTTATTGAGGAGAAAAAAATGAGACGACGAGCCTTATTCCAATTGCTTGCCATCCTTACTTTATCCGCCTGCACGCCCATCGTGATCTCTCCCACTGCGACCCATCCCCCGCCGGCTCTGCCGGACCTTGTGGTAGCCAGTGTGTACCTGGGCATGCAGGGCATTCCCGGCAATTCAAGCAACTGCGTACCCGCCTACGCGCCTTATGAGATCCGGGCCATTCTCGAAAATCGCGGGGCGGCCCCGGCGGACAACGTGTTGGTGGCCGAACAATCCACAGGTCAGCAGGTGCAGGTCGGGACCATCCTGGCGGGGCAAAGCCTGGAAATCATCATCCCGTTGAATACATCCGGGAGTTCCTATATTGTGGTGGCTGACCCCCGGAACAGCGTGCTGGAAAGCGATGAAAACAACAACGCCTATTCCTACATTGCACCGACTCCCACGCCGCCGGCGATTTGTCCCACCCCACAGCCGACGAGTGTACCCACGCTGCCGGCGGCCACGCCCTCGCCGCTGTCGCTGGATGGACTAAGCTACGCGGACATGAACCTGGCCCAGATCTGGAAAGTCCTGGCGGGCGGGCATCCGAATCAAATCATGAATGGCATTGCCGGACAGTTCTCCCCCGACGGGCTGCAGGTGCTTTTCGAATCGTCAGGCGACCTGTGGCTGGCCGAACCCATGGACAACCCGGGCAGAAACCTGACCAACACGGCCGATCGTTACGAACAATTCCCGCAATGGTGGGCTGCCAACCCGGCCAGGGTGGTTTTCAACTCCATGGGCAGCAATGAAGCCCAGGAGAAGAATTGGAACCATGATGTCAGCGGTTATCCCACCATGATGAACAGGGATGGGAGCGAATACATCGTGCTCAGCGATGTTCCATCGTACACGCGGCCCAGCCTCAGCCCGGACGGAAAAACGATTGCCTACGACCTGCTGGGCGTACCCATGCTGCATGAGATCGGCGGCGAGGCGCGCTTATTCGATGCTTCGCCGTACGTTCATCCGTCGGAAATTGCCAATGTAGTCTTCACCAGTCCATCCTTCTCCCCGGATGGGCTCTGGCTGACCTGGTGGGCATCCGCAGGTTCATCCGAAACGCAGAGAGATTTCTCGCTGGTAATCTTTGACCTGACTGCGAATAGACCGCGATCCCTCCATACATACACAGCCCTCGCAGGGACGCTGGGCTGGCTCGAGCCGCCCGTCTGGAGTCCGGGCGGGCAGTGGCTCGCCTTCCAGACCCGCGGCGAGGAGACGCCCCGCGATCTATGGGTGGTCCACCGCGACGGGTGGATCGGTCAGCGCTTCGGTCTGGCGACGAACCCGGTCTGGAATCCTGACAGCCAGCAGCTCGCCTTCGTTCAGTGGCCGCCAAACTCCGATTCGTATCTCGCCGCGAACCTGTCCATCATCGAGGTCCCGTCCTGGAATATCCAGCCGGCCGGGCTGCCGGCCGGGAGCATTCCGCTGGCGTGGACCGTGATCGCCTCGCCCTGATCGAGCGAAAAACGGAAACAAAGGCGCAATCATCCGGGAGACTGATTTGGATGTAAAATAACCCGCATGACCGCCTCCCTCACCGACTTCTTCGCTGAAACATTCCAGGGTCCCGCCTTCGAGTACCTGGGGAACACTCATCTCGCCGCCCTGGGGGCTTTGCTCTTCCTGAACCTCTTCCTGCTGCTCTTCCGAAAGGCCGGCGGCGGGACCAAAGGTATGCTCCGCTGGCTGCTGGCATTGATCCTGGTGATCAACGAAGTCGCCTGGCATTACTGGAACTTCATCTACGGCAAATGGACCATCCAGACCATGCTGCCGCTGCACCTGTGCAGTCTGCTCGTCTGGACGGGAGCCTGGATGCTCATGACCAAAAGCTACCGGGTGTATGAATTCATGTATTTCATGGGGATCGCGGGGGCCATCCACGCCCTGGCCACACCCGGCATCGGAAACTACGACTACCCACACTTTACCTACTTCCAATACTTCCTCTCGCACGGACTGATCATTACCTCCGCCATCTTCATGACGGTCGTGGAGGGCTTCCGTCCCACCTGGAAGTCCATACTGCGGGTCTTCGTCTGGATGAATATCTACGCGGGGATCGTCTATTACATCAATACCCGCATCGGCAGCAACTACCTGCTGATCAATTACAAACCCTCCACCCCCAGCCTGCTGGACCTGCTGCCCGAGTGGCCGATCTATATCATCTACATGGAGCTGATCGGGGTCGCTTCGATGCTCATCCTATATCTCCCGTTCGCTGTGAAGGATTTGCTGAACAATTACTTCCTGAACCGCGATAATGCCTCACGATTGGAAAGCATTTTAAAATAGATCATCGACAGCCATCTCCAGAATCGCACTGGCGCTCTTGATAACGTTCAGCACACAGCTCATGGAATGGCGGCCTGCACAACAGTTACACGAGAGCCCGGAATCCATAAATGTCCATCCAACACACAAAAGACGAATCATATGATCCAAATCCCAGGTTCGGGATAGCTTCGCTGGGTTCCGGTATTTCAGCAATTCTTGTCGTCGTGATTGAGTATGAAGTCCTGTTATATGGCTGGTCCGGGCACGAGAGCTCGCTTGTGGGAATCGCTTTCTTACTTCTGCCCCCTGTTGCGGTAGCGCTGGCAATTGCAGGCATTTCCTTTGGTAAAAAAGGGCTGAAGGAAGAGGGCATCCACAGGATATTGGGAGGCATTGGTATTGCAGTCAGTTCACTGCCTTTCTTCCTATGCTGCCTGTTATTTGCATTTTTCTGTGTTGCCAGTGGTGGTCTCATGGGTTTATAACCTTTGTGAGCGCTTGCAGTCCCCAGGCGGATCGATAACACCCCACAATTGGAAAGCATTTCAAAATAAGGTAAAATACACGCGCAACATGCCGGGGCGATGGCGGAATCGGCAGACGCAACAGACTTAAAATCTGTCGGTGGTAACACCGTGAGGGTTCGACCCCCTCTCGCCCCACTCTACAATACGTCATTGCGAGTCTTCGAGAATCAATCTCTCACAGCCTCACCAATTGCCAACTGTGTTTGAGATTGCTTCGCTCCCTTGGTTTCGACAGAATGTCTCAACCAGCGGTCGCTTGCAATGACGTAATCGTTAGAAAGGTTGATCATGTTTTTTTCCCGCCAACAGCTCGAGGAGATAGAGGACAAGAGCCTTGCCC
>JBAVVF010000378.1:0-6218 GCA_049697155.1 Anaerolineales bacterium | reverse complement strand
GTATAATATCGGGCAGTAAAATTAATCTCCCAATTCATTTCTGCATATAGTATTCGGAGCTCTTCCGCTCCGAATAATCATCAAAGGAGAACCCTCATGAACAAACTCGACAATCTCGTCCAGGATTTCCTTGCCCAAAAGAAGATTGCCATCGTCGGTGTATCCGATAAGCGTGACACCGGCTGTAATATTTCCTACAAGAATTTCAAGAAGAATGGTTATCAGGTTTATGCGGTGAACCCGCGTATTTCCACCTATGAAGGCCAGCCGTGCTATCCGGATTTGAAATCCATCCCTGAAAAGGTGGATGCCGTGTTTATCCTGGCCAGCCCAAAGGTGACGGAACAGATCGTTCAGCAGTGTGTCGATCTCGGCGTCAAGCACGTCTGGATGCACTGCATGATGGGCACCAAGCCCGGCCTCGCGGCGGCCATGACCAGCGTCTCGCCGTCTGCGGTGGAGATGTGCAAGGCCAACGGGATCGCGGTCATTCCGGGGTCCTGTCCGAATCAGTTCCTGACACCGGATTTCGGCCATGCCATGATGCGGGGCATGTGGCGGCTGTTTGGGTTTATGAAGGTGAACTGAGCCTGGACATCAAAACTTCCGAAGCGATCGCTTCGGAAGTTTTTTTATTGGATCTGGGTTTCGCAGGACTGATGAAAGGCATCCGTCCCGGGCCCGCCGATGCAGACATCCGTATCTTGTTCGCCTTTGAGGCTGTCATCGCCTCCACCGCCCAGAATACAATCATCGCCCTTGCCGGCATCGATATTGTCGATTGCCGCCGTGCCGATCACCAGGTCATTCGCATCGGTCCCGGTACAGGGCCCACCTCCGACCGGGCAAGTGACGATGGCAGTCAGAACGATCGCGGAACAGGCGGACGGCTTCAGGTTATTGGCAGTGATGCTGCTGGACTGGTCTGTCAGATGGGTAACCGGTACGATGTTGTTTGCTGCAGCTGCCAGGATGACGCTGGACGAGATCAGGCCGGCCAGTACGACGAAAAACAGGCGCAGAATATTCCTTCTGATCATGTTCCTCCTTCCTGTCCGGGCACTTCCGTCTCGGGGACAGCTAATTCTGTTTCAACGGCCTTCAGCCTAAACCGATAGATGATCCTGCCGGCCTGCACGTAATAGGTGTGCAGACCGTTCTCTGTTCCATGCAGAATCATGATGTTGAAGCGTTCCGCCAGTTTTGCCAGGGCATCCATGGACCCGAGATCAATCATGCTTGAGGAGCGAAGCGCGTCGGTATTCTGGACATCGATCACGGCCGAGCTATATTTGATGCGCAGGAATTTTTGCCGATCGAGGTGGGAAAGGTTCTGCAATCTTAATTCGAGCCATATGAGTCCGCAGAGGGAGGAAATCAAGCCGATGAGTGCCAACCATCTCAGCGCGGGGATCGAAAGTCCCCGCCCGAACAGGAGCAGGGTATTGGCTTCCGTACGTTCGTCGTGCAGAATTTCCGTCTCACTGACGGCCAGTGGATTGGACTGTTCCTCCTCGCGCAGGAGAGAAAAATGGACGCGGTCATACTGAAACGCCAGCCCGGAGTTGAAAGTATCCTTCAGGGTGCGGTTGGAAGCCTCGCCGGACAGCCTGATATTCGGTGTAATGACCAGTCTGTATGTGCCGGGGTGAAAACCCGTGCCCTGCTCCATGGATTGGGTCAATGCACTGATCTTGCACAGGTCGAGCGCTGCGGTTGTCCCAAACACCGCTCCGGTAAAGGATGTTTCTTCCTGAAGCGGCACGACCCGCTGCCAGCCGCTGACCGGCTCCGAGATCACGGCCGTCAGCTGGTATGTTCCTTTTATGTTTTCGGCCTGGGCCGCGACCAACGTATATTGGAAATTGACATCCACCGAGCAGGTTAGTTTTGTAAAGATCGGGTCGCCGCTTTTAATGCTGTTTGCATCGTACACCCCCTGTGGGACCGACGCCGCGTACCCGAAAACACCCAGGTGCTGATAACTGATATCATCCGGTACGGTGCGGGAAGCCGGCCGGGAAAAAGCAATGATTCCCAGAATTAGGGAGGAAAACAGGATGATTGCCAGCGCAAAGAATGACCCTTCCAGGAATTCTGCACCATCGAAATTCGAACTGCTGATTGATGACGGGCGCTTAACTCGCCCGAACCAGTTTTGGGCCCTGTGCTTGATCGAAATAAACCATTCTTGAACGGGTTTGTTGTTCATGCGTTTGTTACCCTGTGCTTTCTTTCCAAACCAGTGCGCCGCCAGGACGGCGCCCAGCGCTCCGGCGATGAGCGCCATCACAAAGGGGCTGCGCAGCCTTTGCACGGTGATGCCGCCGCGCGGGATATGCAGCCATAGTTTTCCGATTACTTCGCCATAGGATGGTTGATAGGCATCCACCCAGGAATTGTTATCTCCCTTGAGGCTATAGCGTCCCAATTGCTGTGAAATAATGCGATGGAAGACAAAATTTTCCAATTGCAGGTTTCGGTAAACAACCGCATCACCCACCTGATAAATTGGCTGTTTATGAACAACGACCAGATCGCCGATATGGAAATTTGGCTCCATACTCTTCCCGATAACAATGATATAGGAAGCCATCCCCCCGACTTGTGTGGGAGCAAATGCCAGCCAGATGACGATCATGATCACGATCGAGAACGCCGACCAGATATTGGGGGAAAACTTCTTATGTGCCACCATATTGTCCTCTCACAACTAAAGAGCCTGCAGTTTCCCTTGGGATTTCTGCAGGCTCTTTGTGGCTAGCGAGGAGACTACCCAGGATAGTTCAATCCGTGGCGATCACGCGCAGTCGGTTCGCGGCAGAGACCGTGGCACCGGTTGTGACGCAATTCCAGGCGGTGGGCCCCCCGGTGCAGTCATAGATCGTGCCTCCGTTCACCAGGCTGATCTTGACGGTGGTTGCGGCGGCATTCAGGGTGATGTCGACGCTGGCAATGTTGGACGGGTTGGCGGCATCCAGGTTGTAATCCACGACGGTAATTGTGTAGCCACTGATGGCCTCGTCACCTTCACCGGCGTAGGTGGGCGGAACCGTGTTGGTGGCCGCGAACGCGAACGCCGCAGTCGCAAAGACCAGCACCAGCAGAACGACGAAAAATTTGGATGAGCGAAACATGATTGATTACTCCTTCTTGATTCGAATGAATTTTTCATCACAAATATAATAGGGATTTATTTGTCCGACATTTGCAGAAACGAAAGAACCGATGTTAAAACTGAAAAGCATTCTGCTATTCGTTTGCAACGATTCCCTCTTGACAGAATGAATTGTGTCAATGGGGGTTTCCCCCACTTTCAAAGACGCAAAGAGACTCCAACATGTGTTGGAGTCTCTTTGCTAGCCACAGTCCCCCTCCTGGGGATCCACCCTTGAATAACCCCGGTTTACACCAGGCACCATATAAATTCAGATGACATCATTTTAATTTTTGGGGCTCCGTTGTCCAGAAAACTGTTTTACAATTGACTCAAAGATTTCTTTGAGTCGTTCGCGTCGAGGTGCCCATGAACCGCAGGGAATTCGGTGAACTTGTCGCTGCGCTACGCCAGGATCTTGGCTGGACGCAATTTCAACTGGCTGAGTATGCTGAAGAGGACGAGCCGGTCATCAGCCAGATCGAGCGGGGGGTGAAGAAGTATTTTGAGCCAGAGCTGCTCTTCCATCTGGCCAACGCGCTTCAATTGACCAGCCTGGAGCGGCACGAATTCATCCTGGCCGCGAGTGGGCTGGATGAAAAGCAGATCGTGCGCCAGCCTTCCGCCATGGTGGCAACCGATGTATTCCATCCTTCCAAAATCCTCCGGCGGATGATTTCGCTGACTGCGGAAATTCGTTTGCCGGCGTTCCTGATCGATGTATACGGCGATGTGATCGCGGCAAACAAGACAATGCTGGCATTTTATAATGTGCCGCCTGCGATGATGGAGACCGCCGCAAAAATTCCCGGTGGATACAACACGGCACGTCTGAACTTCGGACGCGATCTGGTCAGCCGAAAGCATGTGATCGATAGCTGGGATAATTACGCGTTGAATTCCATGCGGACCTTCCGGGAAACCAGCCTGTGCTACCGCGCCAAACCCTATTTCAAGTATCTGATGAAGAGTTTCCGGAATCCCAGCGAGTATCCGCTCTTTGACCGTTACTGGAAAATGGTCTCTTCCACCGAGCAGGATAAGGATGTGGGCCTGGATCATTTCTGTTACCAGCACGATATCCTGGGCCCGCTCAAATATATCGCCTCGCTGACCACCGCAGTGACGTCATTTGGCAGTTTGTTCCTGGTGCAGAACCTTCCGCTGGATGAACAAACATATGGGGTATTCGATCGATTAAAGTTCCAGGCCGGCGCAGGTGCCGTCCGTTTTGCGCCCTGGCCTGAAAAACCCATGCCGTGAGAGGAAATCCACTTTGGCATCCAACATCGAGATCAAGGCTCATGCAAGAAACTTCGACGAGATCCGCCGCCGGGCCGAAACGTTGAGTGATACACCGGTCCAGGTCATCCCACAGGAGGATATCTTCTTCAACACGCCGCAGGGAAGACTGAAACTGCGCATCCTGGACTCGGAGCGCGGACAGCTTATTTATTACGTCCGGCCCGATCGGGAGGGGCCCAAACGTTCCGATTACCACATTGCGCTGACGTCCGACCCGGCCAATCTCAGGCGCGTCCTCGAGCTTGCTTATGGAATCCGCGGCACCGTCCGAAAGACACGTTACCTGTATCTTGTCGGCCAGACGCGCGTCCACCTGGACGATGTCGCCGGGCTGGGCCAGTTCATGGAGCTGGAGGTCGTCCTGCGGGAGGGGCAGAGCGAAGCCGAGGGACAGGGAATCGCCGAAGGACTGATGGCCCGCCTGGGCGTGGAGCGAACCGACCTCGTCGAAGGCGCATACATGGATCTGCTGGATTCATCCACGAATCCGCACTGATCCACACGAACTTTCCAAAATGATTCGTGCAGAGTAGCGATGATTGGCGGATAGTGTGGTAGAATTTGCCGCCGAGCGTTGTACCCTTCGCTCGATCAAATTCCAGCCAGAAAGGGCTTAAAACATGAAAGTATTGCTTGTCAAGGACGTTTACAAACTGGGGCGTGCAGGCGACATCAAAAAGGTCGCGGATGGTTACGGGCGCAACTTCCTGCTCCCGCAAAAACTGGCCGTGTTGGCCACTCCCGGTGCACTCAAACAGACAGATAGGATCCGCTCGCAGGCCGAGGTCCGCCGCACGGAACTCAACTCCGAGCTTAAGGATCTGGCCGAGCACATCAACGGTGTCACGGTTGTCTTTGCCGCCAAGGCCGGCGAGACGGGCAAACTGTACGGCTCCATTACCAACCAGGACGTGGCGACGGCCATCCAGGAAAAGACCCGTTACGAGGTCAAGAAACAGCAGATCGACATGCAGCCGATCCGCAACCTCGGCGAATTCACCGCACATGTCCGCCTGACCATGGACCTCGTTCCGGAGGTCAAGATCATCGTCCACCGGGAAGGCGAAGCCCTCGAAGAGGAGCCCGCCGCTTCGGCACAGGATTCCGCACCGGCTCCGCAGGCAGAGTCCCCAGCCCAGGCGGCTGAAGCAACTGAAGCATAATTTTTCGATCAACTATGACATCACCAGTTCACTCCATTTCGACGGGGTGCTGGTGATGTTTCGTTTCGCATGACACACAGCCTCGGCCAACAGCTTAAGGAAGAACGTGAGTCCCAGCGCCTCAGCCTCGAAAAAGTTTTCGAAGCCACGCGCATCCGCATCCAGTATTTGCAGGCATTGGAAGCAGACGATCTGTCTGTGATGCCCTCGCCGGTGCAGGCCCGCGGATATTTGCGCAACTATGCGGAATATCTGGGCCTGGATGTCGAGCAGATGCTCACCGAAATGCGGGCGTCCAGCCGGCCAGAGATACCGGGGGAAGTGATTGGACCCGCGGATGAATTTGCTGCGATTCCCCAACAGGAACCTGAACCGGTCGAAACCCGGGCAGCCTCTCCAGCCGCGGCTGTCTCCGAGATCATCGCAGAAACTGCTCCTGCTGAAGAACCTGTCTCTGCGCCCAGCCTGACGGTTCCGGTTAAGGCGAAACCTGCCCGCCGCAAAAAAGCAGACGGCTCGACCACCAAAACCCGGGCGGCAACGGCCGAGCCCACAACCACCCGGCGCGGTCGTAAAAAGATGGAGCCTGAACC
>JBAVVF010000377.1:0-2275 GCA_049697155.1 Anaerolineales bacterium | reverse complement strand
TGAGTTTCACGGAAAAAACCGTAATAAAAAGGCTCCTTTCCGTGGTTTCCATGAAATCCGTGTACAAGCGAAGCAGTCCTGTGGATAAAAAAGACGGCAATAACGACTTAAGAAACACTCTCTTAGGAAACGTTTATTGGTTCGAAAGACTCTCCCATCTTTGGGAGAGTCTTTTTTTATGAAGCGGTCAGGGGATGTTCGGCGAAGAATTCCCAGATGACCGACGCAGCCTCGAAAGCCTCGGGCCAGCCGTGCCCGCCGCCTTCGATGGTGTACAGGATTACGTCGGCATCCGCCCGGCAATTGCTCCATTGATCCCTAACCATTACCACTCCTGCGTCAGCCACCGGAGGTACATCTCAAAGTTGCTGACCCAGTAGGCATAGTTGTGCCCGCCGTGCCCCACATTGAGCTGGTTCTCGATGCCTGCTTCATCGAGGATAGATTGCATTACTTTGGCGCGGTCGAGCATGAAGATATCCTCATCGCCGGTGTCCATAAAGACGCGCGTGCGATTTGCTTCGGTCATGGCAGACAGCCATTCGTGGATGCGCGCCTCTTCGCCGGAGATGGCACCCGCCCCGAAGATGCCTGCACTGGAAAACGTATCGGGATATTGAAAGGCCAGCCGGTACGCCGCGATCCCGCCCAACGATCCGCCCGCCACAGCGCGATAACGGCGATCGTTCAGGATCGGATACTGGCCTTCGACAGCGGGGATCAATTCCTTGTAGATTGTGTCAGCCAGGGGATCCGATTCGATATCCTCGGTCGTGACGATGATGAGCGGGGGAATGTCATGGCTCAGGATCAGGTTGTCCACGACGGCGGCAAGCTCCGCCGCGAACCAGGTATCGGGTGAACTGCTGCGCCCGGGAACAAGATAAAGCACCGGGTAGCGCGACTCAGCCGAGAAACAGGGCGGAAGGTAGACCCGGTAACCATACGCGTAGCCGCGGGCCGGCTCGGGAAGCTCCGCACGGATGATCTCGCCGGAAGCTGTGCATCCTTCAGGCAGCGCGGTCCGCTGCGTACATCCGCACAGGAGACCTAGGATGACTAATACAAGGAGTTGTTTCATGCTCCCTAAATTCACCACGGCTGGAAATGAGCTTATAGTATTCCAAAGCTTTCTTCGTTGAGCCACTGCAAGGATTGCTCCATTCGCTCCAGGCGGACCTGGGCGATCTGGCGGGCCCGCGGGATGGTAAAGCGGCCCTGGATGCCATAACGCCGGTCGAGGACGCGCCGGTAACAGGCTTCCAGGTTGCGGGGTCCGCGGGCGAAGTCGCGCGCCATGCCGATCATGCCGAGGAACTCGAGCATGTCGGCTTCGCGCAGCAAAAGCGCCTCGCTGGATTTCGTCGGGCGCATATCCCGGTAATCATGCAGCTCGATGGCTTCAAGCAGGATGTCCTTTTGGGCGGGTGCCAGCTCCAGCCGCGGCAGGATCTCCGCCTCCACAACCTGCCTGGAGCGGATAGCATGCTCCACTCCTTTCTGGATGTAACATGGAAATGCACCCCAGTCGTGCATATAGGTTGCCAACTGCATGACATGGGGATCGTGAGGAACATCTACTCCAATCTGCCTGATCAATTCGAGCAGGCGTCTGGCATGCGCGACCGCCCAATTTTCCCCGGCCTGCAAAGTCATCTGGAGGATGTCATCGAGAGTAAGGTGAGGTTCCATTTTCTTGAGCTCCCTTTTCGTTGCGCCCGCTTTCTTTTATTGTTTGGCGCGGTGCTTACGGGGTAGAGTTTCCCGTCCAGGCTGCCAAAGTAGACGACACCGTCCACAACGGTCGGAGAGGAGTCCACGCCGCCGTCGAAATTGTACTCATTACATGGTACAGCACTTAATGAAAAAACTCCCCCGTCTCCAGGAGAGTTTCGTACTGGTCAAGTGGACAGGTATGCAGATTTATGGGATGTAGTGCGGCGGCAGCTGGACGACCGAAGCCGGTCCATGCAGGACGCCGGCGATGTGCATGGCAATGTGACTCAGGATTGCGGTCAGCGGATTGTTCGTGACCAGGTAACCCAGTGTCATGGCCGTATTCCCGATTGCGGGGCCAAACAGGCCTCCGCCCCGGTATTCCGGGTAGCCAAGATGATACGCAGCAGTCACCACCAGACTGGCGAATACGGCGATCACGCCGACCAGGATCTTTCCCGGCCAGCTGGCGGTCCAGTTCAGGAGGCTGAAGGCCTGCCAGGTCGCCAGGACAGGCAGGACCGAGAGCAGAAGCGCGTCGATCAGGCCGTACACCACA
>JBAVVF010000376.1:0-3242 GCA_049697155.1 Anaerolineales bacterium | reverse complement strand
GGACAGCGGCGACTATCTGGCGGATACACTCATCGTGGGGACGGGCGCCAGCCCGAATCACCTGCAGGTCCCCGGCGAGGTGGAACTGACCGGGCGCGGCGTTTCCTACTGCGCGACCTGCGACGGCTGGTTCTTCAAGGATAAAAAGGTGGTGGTGGTCGGCGGCGGAGATAGCGCCCTGGAGGAAGGTCTCTTCATTACGCGCTATGCCTCGTCCGTGACGATCGTTCACCGCCGCGAGGAGTTTCGCGCCAGTCCGATCCTGCAGAAGCGGGCCCGCGAACATCCCAAGATCAGTTTCATTCTGGATACGGTCGTCACCGAAGTGATCGGCACGGACAAGTTGACCGCGCTGAAGCTGAAGAACGTCAAGACGCTCGAGGAAACGACCCATGAGACGGATGGTCTGTTCATCTTCATTGGTCACACTCCCAATACGCAGATGTTCCAGGGCCAGTTGGAAATGAGCGAACTGGGCTACATCAAGATCAACGACCGGATGGAAACGAGCGTCCCGGGTGTCTTTGCCGCGGGGGAGGCGGCCGATCCGCACTTCAGACAGGTGGTGACCTCGGCCGGAATGGGCGCCGCGGCGGCCATCCAGGCAACCCGCTTCCTCGAGGCAATGGAAGCACCTGCCGAAAAAGTCTAGGGTTTGGAACGAAACGTACAGTGGCGCCCCCGGCGCCACTGTTTTGATTCGAGCCCGGGTCACATAAATATGTGACAAAATATACTTTCTTATACAATCGGTTTCGGATAAAATTTCACTACACAATACCGCCCCTCAGGCGTAACCAACTCGGGAGCTCGATTTTGGCTGGAAATTCTCCGAAACGCCTCACGAGGCAAGCGGTAAAATCTCCGGAGGCTTCATGAACAAAATCTCGATCATCGGCGCAGGCATGACCGGCGCGACCACGGCACACTGGCTCGCTGAACGTGAAATAGCTGATCTTGTTCTGGTTGATATTGTGGAGGGGCTGCCACAGGGCAAGAGCCTCGATATGCAGGAGGCTATGCCAATCATCGGAAAGGATGTGGAGATCGTCGGCGCGAATGATTACTCGGCGACCAAAGGCTCCGATATCATCATCATCACGGCGGGTCTGGCACGCAAGCCAGGCATGAGCCGTGATGATTTGTTATCGAAGAACGCCGAGATCGTGGCTCCGGCCGCCATCGAAACGCTGAAGTATTCGCCGGACGCGATTTTCATCATTCTGACGAACCCGCTCGACACGATGGCCTATCTGGCGCTGAAAAAGACCGGTCTGCCGCGTGAACGCGTGGTCGGCCAGGCTGGCATTCTGGACTCGGCCCGCATGCGCGCCTTCGTGGCGATGGAAACCGGCGTGAGCGTGGAGAATATCGACTGCTATGTCCTGGGCGGGCACGGCGACGAGATGGTCCCGCTGACGCGCCATTCCAACGTGGCGGGGATTCCGCTCAACGAATATCTGCCTGCCGACAAGCTGAACGCGATCGTGGCCCGCACGCGCAAGGGCGGCGGTGAGATCGTCAACCTGCTCAAGAGCGGTTCGGCCTACTATGCGCCTTCGGTGGCCTGCACGCAAATGGCGGAAGCGATCCTCAAGGACAAGCATCTGATCGTTCCCTGCGCGGCGTACATGAACGGCGAATATGGTCTGAACGATATGTTCTTCGGCGTGCCTGTCATGCTGGGACGCACCGGCATCGAGAAGATCATCGAGTACAAGCTCGACGATGGCGAGAAGGCCATGTTCGAGAAATCCGCGGCGGCGGTGAGGGAAACACACGAAGCTTTGAAGAAGCTGGTACAGTTCTAATCGTTGGGGCACGGCGCTTCGACTTCGTGGCGCTTGGGCGCCACGCGAAGACCGTGCCAGTATATTTCCTGGAGGCCAATCATGATCCTGCACGAAAAAATCTCTGCACAGTTGCCTGAGTGGCGCGAACGCGTCAAGAAGCTTGCCAAAGAACACGGGGAAGTCAAGGTCGGTGAGGTCACCGTCGGCCAGGTCATTGGCGGCATGCGCGACATCAAATCGCTGTTGACGGACGTCTCATTCGTCGACCCGGCGGAAGGCATTCGCTTCCGCGGCATGTCGATTCCCGAGATCCTCAAGAAACTGCCGAAGGCCCGCGGCGGCAAGATGCCGCTGGTGGGTGGTTTGTTTTATCTGCTCATGATCGGCGAAGTGCCGACCAAGGAGCAGGCCATGGAAGTGGAAGCCGAATGGGCCAGGCGGTCCGAGGTCCCGGATTACGTCTTCAAAATGATCAAGTCCATGCCGAAAGAGACTCACCCGATGACTCTCTTCTCGCAGGCCGTGCTGGCGTTACAGAATGGCTCCGTCTTTGCCCAGAGATATCACAGCATGAAAAAGGATGTCTACTGGGAAGCCGCGCTCGAAGACAGCCTCGACCTGACCGCCAAACTGCCCGTGATTGCCGCCTACATCTATCGCATGAAGTATTTCGGCGAGAGCAAGAAGCCGAAATACAATGCCAAACAGGATTACGGCATGAACTTCGCGCGCATGATGAAAGTCTCGGACAAGAAGGGCTATGCCGAGTTGGCCCGCCTGTACTTCATCCTGCACAGCGATCACGAATCCGGCAACGTGTCCGCTCACACCATGCACCTGGTCGGGTCGGCGCTCTCCGATCCGTACCTTTCCTTCTCGGCCGCGTTGAACGGGCTGGCCGGGCCCCTGCACGGGCTCGCCAACCAGGAATGCCTCGGCTGGCTGATCGAGGTCAAGAACAAGTTTGGGCGCGTTCCCACCCGCGACGAGCTCTATAAGTTTGCCTGGGACACGCTCAACAGCAGACATGTCATCCCCGGTTACGGTCACGCCGTCCTGCGGGTGCCCGATCCGCGCTACATGGCCCAGCTGGAGTTTGCGAAGAAGCATTTCCCCGAGGACGATCTGGTCCAGCTCGCGGAGCTGGTCTTCGACGTGGTGCCGCAGGTGCTCAAGGAGCAGGGCAAAGCCAAGAACCCGGCCCCGAACGTCGATGCGATCAGCGGCACGCTGCAATACTACTATGGCGTGCGCGAGTTCGACTTCTACACGGTGCTGTTCGGCATCGGGCGCGCCCTGGGTGTCACAGCCAACTACGTCTGGGCACGTGCGCTTGGGATGCCTCTCGAGCGCCCGAAGTCACTGACGACCAAGATGCTCGAAGATGTGGTTGCCAAGGCGGCCCAGCCTGCATAAAAGACTTTGAATCAAAAAAGCGGCACAGTCAAT
>JBAVVF010000375.1:0-1852 GCA_049697155.1 Anaerolineales bacterium | reverse complement strand
GCGCGGACTGGTACAAGGCCATGGGGACGGCCGACAGCGCCGGGGTAAAGATCTTCTCGCTGTCCGGTCGGGTGCGCAAACCCGGAAACTATGAATTGCCCTTCGGCACAACCTTCCGTGAGCTGATCTACACGTACGGCGGCGGCGTGCAGGATTCGCGCTCGGTCAAAGCCATCATGGCTGCGGGTGCGTCCTCGTCCCTGATTCTTGTAGATAACGACAAAGTCCTCGACACGCCGATGGATTATGCCAGCGTGCGTCCGCTGGGTGCGGACCTTGGATCAGCCTCCGTGATCGTGATCGACGATACGGTTTCCATGGACTGGCTGGTCAATAAGACAGTCCATTTCTTCCGGCACGAGTCGTGCGGCAAGTGTACGCCCTGCCGTGAAGGCACCTACTGGATGTCCACGATCATCGAGCGCATCCATCACGGCCAGGGGACGACCGGTGATGTGGACCTTTTGCTCAACGTGGCAAAGCAGATGCAAGGGAAGTGCCTGTGTGCGCTGGGTGAATTCTCTACCATGGCAGTTGTATCGGGGATCGAACGCTTCCCCCAGGACTTTCGAAAAGTCGTAGACCCCGCACCGCCTTTATATGTAATCCAGAATGCGGAGGGCGCGGAGAAGGTATGACGAAACAAGTTACGCTCACCATCGACGGAAAGCAGGTCAACGCCCCCGAGGGAATCACGCTGGTCGATGCCGCCAAGCTGGTCGGTATCGATATCCCCGTCTTTTGTCATCATCCGAAGCTCGAACCGGTGGGGATGTGCCGGATGTGCCTGGTGGAGATCGGCCGCCCGATGCGCGACCGCGCCACAGGCCAGATCGTGATGGAGAACGGCGCGCCGAAGATCCAGTTCCTGCCCAAGCTCGAAACTGCCTGTACGAATAAAGTGGAAGAGGGCATGGTCGTTCTCACGCAAAGTGAGAAGGCCAGGGACGGGCAGCGCGGAACGGTCGAGTTCCTGCTGACCTCCCACCCGCTCGACTGCCCGATCTGCGATAAAGGCGGCGAGTGTCCCCTGCAGAATCTCACCATGCGCCACGGTCCCGGGAAGAGCCGCTTCCTGTTCGATGAAAAATACCGGCTGGGGAAGGCCATCCCGCTGGGGAATCTGATCGTGCTCGACCAGGAGCGCTGCATCCAGTGCGCGCGCTGCATCCGCTTCCAGGATGAGATCGCCGGCGATTCGGTGCTCGGCTTCGATGACCGTTCGCGCGCGACCCGCATCATGACCTTCTCCGACCCCGGCTTTGACTCTGTTTTCTCGGGCAACACCACCGACATCTGTCCGGTCGGCGCGCTGACGACGCGCGACTTCCGCTTCGAGGCCCGCCCGTGGGAATTGGAGTCGGCCGCCTCGATCTGCACGCAGTGTCCGGTTGGCTGCAATATCACCCTGAACACCCGGCGCGAGGTCAAGGGCGGCAACGGCGATTTCGTGGTCAAACGCGTCATGCCGCGCCAGAACGAGGAAGTCAATGAGATCTGGATCTGCGACAAGGGCCGCTTTGCTTATCACTACACCACCAGCAAGAGACGACTGACGCGACCCCTTCTTCGAAAGAGGAAAGAGGAAAGAGTGACCCGCGTCTCGTGGGAAACCGCGACAAAGGCTGCCGCCGACCAATTCCTGGCCAATAAGAAGGATTTTGTCATCCTGGTCTCGGGCCGGCTGGCGAATGAAGACCTGTTCAATTTGAAATCGCTTGCCGATCACGCCGGCGGACAAGCTTATCTTTATTCCCACCTGGGCGGCGGGGAGTTGACGGCGCTGGTGGGTGTAGGCCCCGGGACGAATTTCGGGGCGATGGGCCCGGAGACGACCATCGTCGTTGTGGCC
>JBAVVF010000374.1:0-5328 GCA_049697155.1 Anaerolineales bacterium | reverse complement strand
AAACGGTTGATCGACGAATGATAACCTGTTCATTCTCAGTATCCAGGATTACATAGTCTTCATCTCGAAATTGGTCGAGTTCTATACCTGTAATATACGGCAATCTAAACTCACGCGCAATGGTGGCTGCATGCGAAAGGTAGCCGCCGTTTTCGGTCGTGAAACCTACCAACGCTCTCAGATTGAAATACGAAAGTTCTATTCCTTTGAACACGCCGACGATGTTCTCGATGTTCTTTTCTCTGTAGGAAGCTAGTTTATCAATGAACTCCTCGTTGCTGCTCGCCGTTAGGCAAGTACCCTCCGCATACCCGTGGCAAATTGCTTTCCCGCGTGCGAACCGGTAGAGTCCACCGTCATCTTGACCTTCGTCGGACGGCTTCTTTTCGAATGGCGCGGATTGTAGATCCACCAATACTTCCCTGACCCGGTGCTGCCGGCAGGTCTGCAGATATGCCTTGCGTTGCAGGGCGAGTATCCTCAATGTGTCACGTTTCTCAGGCCCAAGCGTAAGAGCTTCGTCGAGCTCCAAATAATACATCAGCTCTCCAAAGCGATTTCGCCGGGCGAATTCGATAAGGATACGTTTCAGCGCCCACAGCAATTTCAACAGCTCCGATTTGGCCTTTTCCCGCAGAAGCATAAACTGACCGGCGTAAGTATACAGCAACTGAAACGTCGGATCCTTGTCGAATCCGAGTTCTGCGATGTCAATACTGATGTGGTCTGTATTATTATCGGTGTCTGGAGGCTCGCAGTCAAACCCATACGGATTGGTTTGCCCGAATACCGCGCATAATTTCTCGGGCGGGTGTTCTCCCAATCGCGGCTGGGAAAGGTCCAGGGAACCGAGATGTTGAAATCGATATAGAAATTCAACCAGTGGAACTATGCCCAGCTTGTACAGATGTTCGAATTCAGAGTATTGAGGCTCTTCAAGCTCCGTGTGAAGCCTCACACCGTGTAATAACTCATTGAGAATTTCCTCAGGGGTGCGGCGGCTTTGTGGCTCCAACAGTTTGCCCAATCTTACCTTTGCCAAATGCGTGCACAGGAAAGCCAGACGTGCATAGACCACGTATTGCGGGCAAAACGTGGTGCGCAGGTATAACAGAGTGTCCTCGATCTCGTGTCGCAAGTCTTCTGGCGATATTGCGTGCAGATTGCAGTCCAGAGAGGAACGATAACGACGTTCAGTCTGCTGAAAGAAACGCACGGCATTGCTATACTCTCTTGGAGCATGAACATGGATTATTTGGCGGAGAAATTCGCTGAATTCCGCGCGAAAGTGCTCCCCGCGAGCGCCGGCGATTTCAAGCCAACGCGCCGGATCATCTGTTTGTAGATAGAGCCCATCTTCAGGATAGTTGGCTGCAGCGGGATCACGCGCAATCTGCTCAAGATAATGTTTGACAAAGATATCGAGATACTCGCCTTTGCTGATGCCCGGCAGCCGAAACGTGAGGGCATCAACGATGAGGTTGGTCCGGGCCTGATCGGCGACAGTGTAGAACAGATTGGCGCCATCATCGGGCTCAAGTCCGGCATAGCCGAGTCTCGACCTGCCGATGCTGATACCCCCCTCAAGCTCAGGGGTGCCGGCAAAACCATATTTGAAAATCGAATAGCCGAGGGGGATTGCACGAGGGAACAGCTCCGAGATATTGGTGCTAGATAGCACGGGGTCCAGGTGATAGCGTCGCTGGTTCTCGTCCAGAATGACAGAAAGCTTCTGCTGCTCGGCGACGCGCACCTTGTCGGGTGAATAGCTGAAGGCCGTGATCGGACGAGACTGCACCAAGTACAGGGTGTCATCTGCGCCCGAGACCAGGAATTCGACATCCTGCGGAGTGCCAAAATGACGTTCAAGCCCGACCGCGGCACGATGCAGTTTCTCTTGGATGGTCATCGGGAGCGGGACCTGGTTGCTATCCCGGCCGCTACGGACTCGTTTCCCGGTTTCCCGGTTCAGGGTGATTGAATATCCTTCCGAGTTCCCACGCGGGCCTTGCCAATATTCGATCTTCAGCCAATCGCTGGGCGGATTAACGGGGTCCAACGTAAACAGAAAACCTGAAAACTTCGGCTGGATCATCTGTTGAATCATGATGCCGAGCCGGACATCACATTGGAGCACATTTTCTTGGCTATCACTCCCCAAACAAAACTTGCGGTACGATCGAACGATTTTCCCCTGGATTTCATCCAATTGGTTGGGTACATCCAGGTAAGTGTCAAAAGTCCCGGCAAAAGTCTGCGCATCGCTATCCTCCAGATTGCTGGAGCAACGAACTGCCACATATAAACCCAGCCGAGGTTTAATCACCTGCTCGTAGATGTCCCGCAGGTCAACATCTCCATCCCGTTTGAACAGGTCACACACGCAGAAGTCCAAGACAACGGTACGCGGGATATGGTAGCCGAGTTGCCAGAGCCGGAGCTGGTTGAGACTTTTTTTGCCGATCCGCAGCCAGTGCGGTAGCGCTTCCTCGCCTGCAGTAAGCGTGATTGCCGCACCGTGGGTCGTGCCCGTGATGCCCGATGGAGGCTCAAAATCACACTTGGCTGCTGAGCAGATTACGAAACCGCCCTGGTTTTGTTGATGCCTTGCAGGTGCGACTTCATAGATTACATACGTTCCCCTGTCGCCGATGGACAAGAAATTGATCAACATTTCAGCATCCCGCCCCTGCTACAGATTTGCGAGAGTGTGTTCAATTTCAGATCTCAGCTCTGCATTGTCATCATCGCGCTGCCCAAGCATAATCTGAGCCTGTTCGAGTTTTTGCCGCGCTTTGGCTTTAGCGTCCTGGTTTTCAGCGGTTTTTGCCATCTTCAAGAGGATTTGCGCCTGGTTGTACAGCGTCTCAGCAATTTCCGGATGCGAACTGCCGTAGATGGTCGTTCTGATCTCCATCGCTTTCTGGAACATTTCAGACGCTTCATGTAAGAAACCGGTTTCCAGATAGCTTTGCCCCAAAGCTTCGGCAGCGTCTGCGTGTTGTTTGACGTTCCGGTTGGGCTGGGCAGCGTAGATTTGCAGGGACTCCTTCAAATACGCCTGTGCTGCTAAATCGTTACTTTGCTCTAGGCAGGTCTGCCCTTGTTCAAGGAGGATACGGGCATAATAGATGTGGTCTTCTGCTTTGAAATGGCGATTGTCAATACTTTGTGCTGCATCCAAGCTGGCAAGCGCTTCGGTGTGTTTGCCCAGGTGACGAAGGATCACGGCCCTTTCGATATATAGCCGCGCTAATTCCACATTATCGTCTCCCAACAGTTCTTTTTTAAGCTTTATCGCCTCTTCCAGGCTTTCGATGGCCCGGTCATATTCCCGCTTGTGATCATGCAGGATTCCACGGTGTCCCAGTAAATCGGATCTTAACCGTTTGAAGATCGGCTGATCAAGCTTGACATATCCCAGAGCGCTCTTGATAATATCCTCTGCCTCGGGGAGACGATGAAAGAGTATCAACAGTTTGGCTTTTTCATTCTGAAGCTCGATCACTGCCGGGCTTTCAGGACCAAAGATCCTGGTTTCAGTTCTGAGCGCATTTTCGAGTTCCGCCAATGCATCCTGATAGTCACCCTCTGCACGGCGGATATTTGAGCGCTCCTGACACATCTCGGCGACGATCTGGCTGTCTTCCGTCTCCAAGCTGGAGCCCAGGGTATCGCGCACACGGTTGATCCGAGTTTCTGCAAGGACAATGTTGTTGGTCATCCTGGCCAGGCGCGCCGACATGATCTGCCGCTTGATAGTTTCGGGATGGTCGCTGGAAAATGCCTTCAAGCAGGTCTGCAGAGATTGTTCCAGGATATCGCGGGCCTCATCATACCGTCCCTCTATCTCATACCACCTGGCCCGGCGCAGCTGATAGTTGGCATATTGAGGATGATTTGCATCATAGGCTCTTCTGCGGATACGTTCGATGGCATCCAGAATCTGGACCGTTTCCTTCAGACGATATTGGCTTAGCAAAAGGTCGACTTTTACTTCCAGGGCTTCATCCACGGAGGGGTGCTCCTCTGTGCCGTAGAGCACCTTCTTCATCTCGATGGCCTGCTCAATCACCTCACGCGCATCATCGAATCTGGCCAAACGCTGCAAGACTTCGCTCTGCAGCTGCAGCATTCGGGCTATGTAGGGATGGGCAGAGCCTGCAAAAATAGCGTTCTGCAGACTCTCTGCTTCTTTAAGCGTATCCAGTACCTGGGAATACTTCTGTTGCTCGTAAAGACATGTCGCCAGCCGCACCAGACGTCCAAAATATTCCGTATGGTTCTTCCCCAGACTGTTCTCCGTGATGGCAAGCGACTCGGTCAGATGCTCCAATGCCCGGGCATACTCTCCTTTGCGCAAAAAGAGACTGGCATAGTCGTAGTGCGTGGCAGCCAGCGCCGGGTGTTGTTCCGAATAGAACCGGCCCTGGATATCGAGAACCCGTTCCCAGACGGTCTGTTCCTTATCAAATTCGCACAGATGGTCGTAGATCTTGGCCTGCACCGCAAGCGCTTCAGCCACGGAGGGGTGATTCTCCGTGCCATAGATCACCATCTTCAGCTCGATGGCCTGGTTGATATATTCCATGGCTGCGCCGAACCGGCCCATGCGTCGCTGCAGTTCGCCCATCAGCTGCAGCCGGCGGGCCGCCAGGAGCCGATTCCACGCAGGCTCCACATCCTTTACCTGGTCCATAAGTTCGAGGGCCTGCCGATACTCGCCCTGCTCGTTCCGTGCATTGGCCAGGTTGAGGGTGCGTTCAACGTAATCGGGATGCTTACTCCCAAAGACCTTAGCTGTGATCTGGCGCGCCTGCTCGAACTGCTCGATCGCCTCTTTGTACTGACCCAGACGCAGATAGTAAGAGCCCAGATCATGAATGGAGCGGCTCACATCGGGATGGTTCATGCCGTAGGCCTTCCGGCGAATCTCCAGCGTACGGTCAATCAGCCGCTTCGCTTCGACTTTCTCCCCGAGATGGTGTAATATCTTGACCTTCACTTCCAGGGCTTCGGCCACGGAGGGGTGTTCCTCTGTGCCGTAGAGCACCTTCTTCATCTCGATGGCCTGCTCAATCACCTCGCGCGCATCCGCAAACCTGCCCCGCCGTCGCAAGACTTCGCTCTGCAGCTGCAGCATTCGGGCTATGTAGGGATGGGGTAAATCCTTAAAAATAGTGCCCTGTAAACGCTTGGCATCATCGAGGGTCTCTTGCGCACGAGAGTATTGCTGCTGCTCGTAGAAACACGTCGCCAGCCGCACCAGACGTCCAAAATATTCCGTATGGTTCTTCCCCAGACTGTTCTCCGTGATGGCAAGCGACT
>JBAVVF010000373.1:0-2478 GCA_049697155.1 Anaerolineales bacterium | reverse complement strand
GTCGATTAACTCGGCAAACAGGTTCGCCTCGAGGAGCGCCGCGGCTAACTCCTCCAGCGCCCCATCTGCATGGATGGATTTAAGTTCAACTCCCCACAGCTCCGCAATGATGCGCAGATGACCGATGTCCTGCTTGAGGAGGGAATGAAAGAGGTCAGGCATGGGTGGAGAGGCGGACGTAAACAGGTATCAGGTAAACAGGTAGACAGGTACACATGTATTGTACCTGTCTACCTGTTTACCTGTCTACTTGCCTAGCCGCACACCACGCGCAGCGCATTCGAGATGATTTCAAAGGAGACGCTGCGAAGATCGGTTCCTGGCCCGCTGAAGATCTCTCCGTCCGCGTGGATGTAAAGCGGGCGGTCTGAGGAGAGCTGGAAAGTTTTACAGGCTCCCATGCGGACCTGTTTGAAGCGCCCATGCGTGCCCTTCATCACCTCCGGCACGATGCGGAACATCATGGGGCGGCTGCAATGCGCGATCATGGCGTAATTGAGAAGGCCGTCATCGATCCTGGCTTCCGGCGCGATGAAGAAACCGCCGCCCTCGCGCGGGCTGTTGCAGAGCACGAGGTAGATCACGCTTTCCTGCCACTTCTGACCGTCCGTTTCGATCTGCATCCGCATGGGAATGTGATCGAAAATAATGGTTTGAATCACTGCGGTCAGATACATGGGGAAGCCGCGCAGAAACGGCAGCTTGTGTGACCGAATGGTGACATTTGCCCCGAAACCGATGCCGAGCGTATTGTCAAAATACTCCCGACGGCCGTGTTCGTCGGTCATCAGGCCGAGATCGATGGTGGAAGGTTCTCCCTCGAGGGCGTGGACCAGCGCCTCCGTCGGGATGCGGGAGGCCCGGATGCCGTGCGAAAAATCATTGCCTGAACCGGCCGGGACCACGCCCAGGACCGGACGTTTGTCTTCCGGGATCTTCATCAGTCCGTTGACGACTTCATGGACCGTTCCGTCTCCGCCGACGGCGATGACCAACTCGTAGCCCTGCTCGCCCGCCTGCTGCGCCAGGTCGATGGCGTGACCCGGATAGACCGTGCCGCTCCAGTCGACGCCGCCGTGTTGTTCGGTGATCGAACGCAGGTCGCGTGCGATGCGCCATGCGTTTCCCATATCTGCCATGGGGTTCAGGATGATTTTGACTTTGCGATGCATGCTGGATTCTCTTTTGAAAGTGGATTTTACAGGAAGCCCTGCAAAGGTTCTACTCAGCGCTGAGTTTCTTTCACCAACCTTCACAAGGCTTCTTGATTTTCAAAAATTATAACCCCGGCAGAATCAGGAGGATGCTTTATCCGCCCCCGATTTGATGGGTTGCCAGCGGGCCTGTGATCCCCGTGGCGGTTTCGAAGCTGCCGCGCCGGTACTTTTTGGCGCGATAAAGTGCCGTATCGGCCGCGCGCAAAAGATCCGGGCCGCTGCGGGCATGGACGGGAAACAGGGCAATCCCGCCCGAAATGCCAAGTTTGAGCCGCCGGCCATCGGGAAGTTTATATTTCAATCTTTTCATTCCCTCGCTGATTTTTTCCGATACAACCTGGGCCGATGACAGCTCGGTCTGGCTCAGGATCAGGGTCAGTTCATCACCGCCATAGCGCGCCAGAAAATCCGTCGTGCGGACCCCACGGGCCATCTGGCCGAAGACCACCCGCAAAACATCATCGCCGACAGCATGTCCATACGTGTCATTTACTGCTTTGAAGCCATCGAGGTCCATCATGATGACGGCAAAGGAATAATTATTTCTGCGCGCGGCCGCGACTTCCTCTTCAAGCCGTTCGTCCAGCGCCCGCCGGTTTGGCAGGCCGGTTAATGTGTCGCTGTACGCCTGCCGGCTGATCATCTGATGCAGGCTGGCATTGGATATCGCCACCGCGGCTTGATCTGAAAGCAGGCTCAGTAAACGCAATTCCGAGGAGGAAAAGCCTCCACTGGTGGAGCGCGAAAGGTTCATCACACCCACGACGTTTTGTCCCACTTTGAGAGGAATGCTGATAATGGATCCGCTCCAGTAGGCCGGCACGTTCTGGTACAGGGGATGACTCTTCATATCCTCGACAATGATCGTTTCGCCGCTGCGTGCCACAGTGTAGGTCAGTCCGGTGGACCTGGGCTTGGCCCAGGGCCGATTGCGGGTACCGTCCGAGTCAAGGGCAGCGCCAAAGGAAAGTCTGTGATTCCTGTAGAGAAAAATGTTGATATTGCGGGCGTTCTCGATCAGGCGCATGGCTTCCGATGCCACCGCATCCAGTACATCGGGCAGGTCGAGACTGGAAGTGAGGTTGATGCTTAATTTCTTGAGCGCATCCAGTTCATCGGTCTGCTGTTTCAGCGTTGCAAGCAACGAGTGGTTGTTGATCAAGTCGCGCGCGATGGTTTCGATATTGTGGTTGTTTTCCGGGGCAAATTTCTCCAAAGAGGTGGCAAGGACATCCAGCAGTTTAATAAGGGACTCCCTCTC
>JBAVVF010000372.1:0-3277 GCA_049697155.1 Anaerolineales bacterium | reverse complement strand
GCGGCAAGCTGACCACGTTCCGTCCCATGGCGCGCGATGCTTTCAAGGCGGTCCGCAAACATCTCGGCCGCATTCCGTTTGATTCCGAGGTGCCTGTGCTCGATGCGCTCCCGCCGAAAACGGAATCCCTGTTTGCCGATGCGAGGATCAAGCCCGCGCAGGCCCTGCGGCTGCTGGCACGCTATGGGAATCAAGCTGTTTCAGCTTTCAACGCTGCCTCGCCTGCCGACCTCGAGCCTGTCCCTGGGACGCCCTATCTCTGGGCGGAGCTGCGCCAGGCTGCGCGCGCCGAGGGCGTCATCCATCTTGATGATCTGTTGCTGCGGCGCGTCCGCCTCGGCCTGCTTTTGCCGAACGGGGGCATGGATCTGCTGCCGCGCATCCGCAGTGTCGTGCAATCCGAGCTTGGCTGGGACGATGTCCGCTGGGAAAAGGAAGCCAGCGAGTATGCTGAATTATGGAAACGCGCGTATGGCATTAATTGAGAGCCGAATCGAAACGCAGAGAGATTCACCGCGAAGCACGCGGAGAGCGCGAAGATTTTTAAAGCTTTCTTCGCGGCCCTTAGCGCTCTTCGCGGTGAAGGAGTTGTAACATGCTTGAAAACCTGCTCGCCATCGACAACGGTACGCAATCTGTCCGGGCGCTCGTCTTCGACCCGCGCGGGAACATCGTTGCAAAACAGCGCGTCCCGATCGAGCCGTACTACTCCAGCGCGCCGGGCCTCGCCGAGCAGGACCCCGAGGTCTTCTGGCGGGCGGTCTGCGAAGCCTGCCAGGGATTGTGGGCGCAGGGCGTGGACAAGTCCTCCCTTGCGGCCGTCGCGCTGACGGCGCAGCGCAGCACCCTCATCAACCTGGATAAGAACGGCAGGCCGCTTCGTCCGGCCATCGTCTGGCTCGACCAGCGCCGCACGGAGGGACTCAAACCGGTCGGTGGGTTGTGGGGCGCAGCCTTCCGGGTCGCGGGCGCCTCGGAGACGGTGGCCTACCTTCAGGCGGAGGCGGAAGCCAACTGGATCCGCACGCACCAGCCCGAAGTTTGGAACGCAACCCACAAGTATCTTTTCCTGTCGGGCTACCTCACCTGGCGGCTGGTCGGCCAATTTGTAGACTCTGTGGCCTGTCAGGTTGGCTATGTAACCTTCGATTACAAAGCCCAGGCCTGGAGCAAACCCTGGGACTGGAAATGGCAGGCCGTGCCGATGGATCTGCGCATCCTGCCGGATCTCGTCCCGGCCGCCTCACCTCTGGGACAGATCTCCGCGGAGGCGTCCTCTGCCACCGGCATCCCGCAGGGACTCCCGCTCATCGCCGCGGCTGCCGACAAAGCGACCGAAGTCCTCGGCGCGGGCTGTCTCGAACCGCACATCGGCTGCCTGAGCTATGGCACGACGGCCACGATCAACACCACGCACAAGCGCTACATCGAAGTCATTCCGCTTCTGCCGCCGTACCCCGCCGCGGTGCCCGGGCACTACAGCTTCGAGATCCAGATCTATCGCGGCTACTGGATGGTGACCTGGTTCAAGCATCAGTTCGGCCTGCGCGAGCAGAAGCTTGCCGACGAGCAGGGCATCGAAGCCGAGGAGCTTTTCGACGATCTGATCCGCTCCGTCCCGCCCGGCTCGGACGGCCTGGTCCTGCAGCCGTACTGGTCGCCGGGACTGCGGTTCCCGGGTCCCGAAGCGCGCGGCGCAGTCATTGGCTTCCGGGACTTGCATACTCGTGCTCACCTCTATCGCGCCATCCTTGAAGGTCTTGCGTATGCCTTGCGTGAAGGCGCGGAGCGCACGGTCAAACGCAGCGGCGTTCCCATCACCGAATTGCGCGTGGCCGGCGGAGGCAGCCAGTCGGACGCGGCCCTGCAACTGACCGCGGATGTCTTCGGCCTGCCTGCCTCGCGCCCGCATGTCTATGAAGCTTCGGGGCTGGGTGCCGCCATTGACGCGGCAGTCGGCGCGGGCCTGCATACCGATTTCACGGCCGCCATCCGCGAGATGACGCGCGTCCGCGACACCTTCGAGCCTGACGCGAAGACGCATGCAATTTATGATGAACTATATGAGGGGGTATACAAGAAAATGTATGGCCGCCTCAAGCCTCTCTACGAGAGGATGCGCAGGATCTGAATTGAGCATCCTTGATGGTCTCGAAACCTGTCTCTGTCATTGCGAGGAGTGGCGTCGAGCCTCAAACGGCGAGAGTGCCACGACGAAGCAATCCCATGTACGGTTTGTAAGCAACTAATTTGGCATGAGATTGCTTCGCCGCTTCGCGGCTCGCAATGACGGAAAGAGGAGTACAGGACTTTCGAGTGACTGACCGGGAAGCCATTTTTAGTTGAGGGGATCATCCAAAAGAGACTACAATAGGGCAATTCTTGCTGTGAAACTTTAGAGTATGGAACTGATCGAACGCGAACAGCAGCTCAGGAAGCTGGCAGACGCCTGGGGGCAGGTCAGGGCGGGAAAAGGCCGCACTGTGCTGGTCAGCGGCGAGGCAGGCATTGGCAAAACATCACTGATCGAATGCTTCGTTGCCGAACAGGGCAGGTCCGCGCGCGTCCTGTGGGGTGCCTGCGATGATTTGTTCAGCCCGCAGCCCCTCGGGCCCTTCCTCGACATTGCCCTGCAGACCGGGTCGGATCTGCTGCGCCGGATCCAGTCCGGGGCGGACCGCCTGACGATCTCCACCGAATTTTTCATCTATTTACAGAAAAGCCCCAGCCCAACCATCATCGTCCTCGAAGACCTGCATTGGGCGGACGAGGCCACGCTGGACGTGGTCAAGTTTCTGGGGCGCCGGATCCAGTTGACCCGCGTCATGCTGATCCTTTCTTACCGGGACGACGAGGTCAGCAGCAAACATCCACTTCACTTTTTGCTGGGCGATTTTCCTCCACATCTTACGGCGCGCATCCCCGTCCCCCGGTTTTCCGAGAACGCGGTGGGACTTCTTGCCCGGCAGGCCGGA
Source organism: Anaerolineales bacterium (assembly GCA_049697155.1). GTDB lineage: Bacteria > Chloroflexota > Anaerolineae > Anaerolineales > Villigracilaceae > Defluviilinea. Next base: position 302 of record JBAVVF010000372.1, on the reverse strand, counting down.
AAGCGTTCTCAGGATTTATACACCGCAACCGGCGGGAATCCATTCTTTGTTTCGGAGGTCATTGCGGCGGATGCCGAGGGCATTCCCACCTCCGTGCGGGACGCGGTTCTGACGCGGGCCGCCAGGCTTTCCGGCCCGGCCAAGAGTATCGTCGAGCTGGCTTCGCTGATGCCCGGGGCGGCGGAGCTCTGGCTGATCGAAGAGATGCTTCATCCGGAGGCTGCCAGCCTGGATGAATGCATCGAGCGCGGCATCCTGCATTCCAAGGGAGATTCGTTAGTCTTTCGCCATGAACTGGCCCG
>JBAVVF010000371.1:0-7862 GCA_049697155.1 Anaerolineales bacterium | reverse complement strand
GTGTGGTTGGCCTGGCCCCGAAAAATATTGCCGACGGGCTGGTCAAGACGATCACCCGCGAGCCTTCGCGGGGTGTCTCCGTGCGCTACAACGGCGAGGATATCGACATCGACATTCACATCATTGTGGAATACGGAACCCGGATCAACTCCGTCGCCGAGAGCGTGGCAAACACCGTCCGCTATCATGTGGAGAAGTCCCTGGGGCTGAAGGTAAATACCATTAACGTGCACGTGGCGGGGCTGCGCGTGAGCGACCCGGACTAGGAGTAGAGCCGTCATGGCAGTAGATAGCGCACGTGTTAAGAAACTCCGTAAGCAATCGATCAATGGTCAGTCGATGAAGCGGCTGGTGGAAGCGGGTCTTGCCTGGCTCCGTACGAATCAGCAGACGGTGAATGCCTTGAACGTCTTCCCGGTCCCGGATGGCGATACGGGGACGAACATGGTGTTGACCATGCAGTCAGCCTGGAATGAGATCAAGGATCTCGGTCATCGGAATATCAGCGATATGGCCGGCGCAGTCTCGAAGGGCGCCCTGATGGGGGCGCGCGGTAATTCGGGGGTGATCCTCTCCCAGCTGTGGCGCGGGTTCGCGCGCGGCGTGCACGGCAAGGATATCCTGGATGGCCCCACGCTGGCGAAAGCATTCGGGGAGGCGCGTGACACAGCCTACAAAGGAGTCGTCCGCCCGGTGGAGGGCACGATCCTGACCGTCGCCAAGGAAGTGGCCGCAGCAACGGAAGCCGCCCTCCAGTCCACGCAGGACGCGATTGAGATTCTGGAGATCGCGGTCAAAGCCGCGGATGAGGCGGTCCAAAGGACTCCCGATCTGCTGCCGGTCCTCAAACAGGCCGGGGTCGTCGATTCGGGCGGCAAGGGTTTGTTCTTTATCCTGGAAGGAATGCTGCGGCACGTGTATGGCGAATCCCTTGAGACGCCCATCATGACGGTCCAGCCCATTTCGAGCATGCAGATGCAGGACGCCATGGAGGAAGTGGAGGAAGGACAGGATTACGAAGTGGTTGTGGACTTCCTGCCGGCCGGCGATTTCGACCTGCAGAAGTTTTACGGGCGGCTGGAGCAGATAGGCACTTCCATTCAAGTGGGAGAAGGGGAAGGGATGTATCGCATGCACATCCACGTTCCGCTCGACAAGCGTTATGAGCCGATCGATTACATCATGGGGATCGGCACGATCACAAAAGTGGCCATGGAAAATCTGCTGGCCCAGATGGACGATGTCCAGAAGAGCAAGGCTGGCCGGATCTCCTTTGCCAGCGTCGAGCCCGGGCAGATCGCGGTGGTCGTCGTTTCACCCGGCGCGGGCCTGAGCCGCATCTTTGCCAGCCTGGGCGTGGCTGCCGTGGTGGAAGGCGGGCAGACGATGAACCCATCGACGCAGGATATCCTGGATTCCTTTGAAAGCCTTCCCACCGACAAGATCATCATCCTTCCAAACAACAAGAACATCGTGATGGCGGCCAACCAGGCCAGGGAAGTGACCGTCAAGCAGGTGGCGGTGGTGCCCAGCAAGACCATTCCGCAGGGTCTGTCGGCAATGCTCGCGCTTCATCCCGACGGGGAGCTTGCGGCGGTCGCCGAGAAAATGACCCGGGCCCTGGAGAATGTGCGCACCGGGGAGATCACGACCGCCACCCGCTCCGTTGAGATCGACGGCGTCAAGGTGGAAAGCGGCCAGGTGATCGCCCTGCTGGACGGCAAACTGGTTGCCTCGGCAGGCTCCGTCGAAGAAGCCTGCCTGGAACTGCTTGAGAAGGCCAAATCGGAAGACCATGAGCTGATCACCCTCTTCTACGGACAGGATACCTCGCACGCCGAGGCCAATCGCATCGCAGACGCGATCCGCCGGAAGTACCCCGCCCAGGAGGTGGAGGTACAGGAGGGCGGCCAGCCACATTACCAGTTCATCGTTTCGGTGGAATGAGCGAACAGGAATTCGACAAGTACTCCATTGCGGCAGTCATTCCCTGTTACCGGGTGGAGAGGGAAATTCGATCCGTCCTGCAGACGGTGCCGGCCTGCATTAAACATATCATTGTGGTGGACGATGCTTCGCCGGATGCCAGCGCAGAGCTGGTTGCGGTTTTCGCGAAAAAGGACAAACGCATCACTCTGATCCATCATCCCAGCAATCAGGGAGTCGGCGGCGCGATGGTGACCGGCTACCGGACCGCGCTCGGGCTGGGCGCGCAGATCGTGGTCAAGATCGACGGTGACGGTCAGATGGATATGGAGCGCCTGCCTGACCTGCTGCGACCGCTGATCGAGGGCCGGGCCGATTACAGCAAGGGGAATCGTTTCCGCGACTTCAAATCATTGCAGAAGATGCCGTTGATCCGGCGGGTGGGCAACATGGCGCTGGGGTTTCTCTCCAAGGCCGCGACCGGGTACTGGAATATGTTCGACCCGACGAACGGCTTCATCGCAATCCGTTCCGAGGTCCTGGCCCAGCTGCCGCTGGAGCAGGTCGATCGGACGTATTATTTCGAGACCTCCATGCTGGCCAGCCTCTATCTGATCGGGGCCGTCGTGAAAGACGTTCCGATGCCGGCCCGTTACCAGAGCGAAGTGTCAAACCTTTTGATCCATCGGGTGCTGTTCGAATTTCCGCCCAAACTCCTGGCGACCTTTATTCGCCGGCTCGTGTTGAAAAACCTGATCTATGATTTTTCGATGGCAAGCATCTATCTGCTGAGCGGCCTGCCGCTGTTGATTTTCGGCCTGGCATTCGGCATATCCAAATGGATCCATTACGCAAACCTGAGAATCCCCGCGCCCACCGGAACGGTGATGTTGCCGACTCTCTCGGTATTGCTCGGTATTCAATTGTTGCTTTCTGCCGTTGAAATCGATCTGCGTTCCGTTCCCCGCGAGCCGCTTTCCAACCCACTGTAACGCTTCGACTGCGGGTTTCGACGTTTACGTCTCAACCCTCCGCTCAGCGCGAACCATTCTTGACAATCTTCGCGGGGACACCCGGTCGTGCGACCAAAACATTGCTAACTCCCTGGATCTCACGTAATCGCTTTTCGATGAGTTCAGCTTCCGCTGCGGGGCAGATGACGTGCACGTTCGGGCCGGCGTCCACCGTGTAGCAGACGGGGAGTCCGTCCATGCGCCACTGGCGGACAGAGTTCATCACTTCCAGCGAGTCCGGCTTCCAGTAATGGAGCGCAGGAGTGGCGGTCATCATAACCGCGTGCATCATGTCCGAGTCAAGCTCGACGATGGCTGCAAACGCATTGAAATCGCGTTCGAGAATTGCCTGGCGACAAATATCCAACCGACGATCTGCATCTGCCACACGCGCGCTTTGCAGCGGACTCGTTTCCGTAATGGCATGTCCTTCAGTGGAGCCGGTTTTTTTATGGGCTGTACTGACGATGGCGACGCAATCCACCAGATCCCAGTGATCGGGTTCGGCGATCGAAAAGGCGAACGAGTCCTCGTCGTCCGTGCCGGCCTGCCACTCCACGAATCCGCCCGGGATGGAGCGGGAGGCGGAGCCGGAGCCGCGCCGGGCCAGGCGTGAGAGCTCCCGCTCGGTCAGACTCAGCCCTGCGGCTTTACTTCCCGCCAGGGCCAGGGCCGCGAACGCCGAGGCGGAGGAGGCGATCCCGGTGCCGGAGGGGAAATTGTTCTCGCTGACCACTTCGGCCCGTTCATGGATGTTTGCCATACTGCGAATGATGTCGAGAATGGACGAGATGCGCTCCAGCCCCGTGCCCATCACTTCATGCCCGTTGATGATGAGTTCATCGAAGGATGAGGAGGGCTGAAAGCTGACCGTCGTGCGCGTGTACAGCCCCTCCAGGTTCATGGAGATGGAACCGTTGGATGGGATGCGCAGGGTGTCGTCGCGGTTGCCCCAGTATTTGATGAACGCAATATTAGGATTCGCCTCGGCTGTGGCGGTGGTCATGGGGTGATGATACCATCAGAGTCTTGTCAAAGCACAGGACTTGAGACCTGTGGTCGCGGGTCAAAAGACCCTCGCCGGGCAGAGTGACCTATTGCTAGCGGGTGCGGTCCCGGGACGCGGCCGGCAACTGGAGCGACTGGTCGCCGGTATCCACGATCACAATTCTTCCCTCCAGGTGACGGGAATAGTCAGGCTGAATTGACCTGTTAATGTATTGATCCCATGCGTAGGATCACTGGCGCGGCTTGCCATTCCGAGCAGGCCGCGCCAGTTGTCCTTTCATGGCGAAGTAAGGTTTCAGTTCCCACAGAATTGTATCTAATTACACTGTTTACACATTTGTAATCGTCAAGGTTTGAGGCATAGCCAAAAGTATAATTGCATCACAATCATCCCATTCAGGGAAAGCGCATGGCTGAACAAGGCTTTCCTGGTGGGAAAATTTTTTGAGTGGAGGGATTATGCTTCACAATCCTGTGTTCAAGGTTTTGAGTAGTTTTTTTCTGGTGTTGGCTCTTTGTGCTGGACAGTCAGCGACCGCGCCGAGTAACAGCAGTCATGAGGTGGAAAGAAATCCTGCCTCATCGAATTCAGGTATTTCCATAAGCAGTGACCTGTCTCACGCCTCCGAATTTGCTCAACAAGCATTAATGAGCGGGAGCGGGACTGTGCGCGGTTCACTTGCGTTGGATAATATGCCTGTAACGCAGGATGGCATCGAAATGTATGCCAAAGTTTCATCCTATCAGGGTGCAGGAGGGGCAATCACCGCAACCTGGGTGATGATTAATCATAACAGCTATCCTGTGACCATAATTTCGTATACCGACGAAAGATACAACCAGGAAAAACTGACAACATGGACTTATCAGTGGAGTCCTTCAACCCAAACAACCATACCGGCTCACGGCTGGCTGGCAAGAGGCTTTGGATACGGATACGGAACGGCATATTACGTTCGATCTATCCCAACATTCGACAACGGTATCACGGTTGTGCCTGATCACTATGCTTTAAAACAACCTAATGGAATTATCGAATATTTGACACCTTTTAGTGACAGCAGCTCCACGCTTGAGACAAACCGGACTTCAGCGCCCGCTGACGGCATTACACCCATACTGATCAAAGCAACTTTGCTGACTGACACAAACACCCCGCTCATTGATCGCCGGGTTACTTTTACAACCACTCATCCTGCCGATGTCATCGTGCAGCCCATCCGTACTACAGACGGCAACGGGCAGGTATTCGCTCAACTGTTTTCTTCGGCTATGGGAGCAAGACTCCTGCATGCCCGTAATGATACGGATGGGGCAACTTTGACGCAGACGGTCACGATTGACTTCACCGAGCCTCTCCCTTCCTTTGATTTGCCCATCCTTTATTCGAATTTTACTCAGGCAGCACAGGGAAATATTGGCAATAACCCTGGCCGCGTCAACTCCTGGTTCGACCATAATACGGCAGATCAAACCGTAACGACCTGGACAGGCAACACTTATGTAGGGGCGGCTGAAACAGGCGTAAAAACATGCAATCGCAGTAGCTGCTATGACGGGCATAATGGCATTGATTTCCAAAACGCACAAGCAAATGAGCAGATCTATGCGGCTGCAACCGGGTCTGTTTTTGGCGTCGTGAGTAATTGTCAGAGCGCCCCGGCCGGCTGTACAGGATATGGGAATCGGGTCTGGATCAATCATGGAAACGGTTATGCCACACTATACGGTCACCTTGCTAGCGTATCTGTTGCCAATGGCTCACAAATAACGAATCGCCTTGCCCAACCGCTTGGAGTTATGGGAAACACTGGCAACTCGAAAGGCATACATCTTCACTTTGGGCTCTATTACGATCAGAATCATAATGGGATTTGGACTGAGTCCGAAGTCGTTGATCCGTATGGATGGCAGGGCGTGTCTTCCGATCCATGGAGCGTTCCCAGCGCTTATCTTTGGATTCACCCACTTTCAGCCCGACAACAGATTGATGCTTCAGGCGGTAGTGCAACTACTCCATCGGGAACGAAAAGCGCAGTTATTCCTCCAGGTGCCCTGGACAGCCCGATCACTTTAGAGATGTGGGATATGCCTCCTGTCTCAGAGCCATCAGCAGAGTTGCGTTCAAACGGGGATTCGCTCCTGATGAAAGTATTGGAGTGGCTCATGGGCGGCAGCAGTCCAGCAATAAAACTGGCACTCCCATCCATGGCAAGCATCTCTGGAAACAGTTTCAACACACCGGTCATGGTCACGATCGATTATGTTCCATCGTCGATGCCGCATCTTGACATCGATCAACTGACGATCCAGCGATGGGATGAAATTGGCCGGACCTGGACGGCACTGCCCACCACAATTGATGCGGTTAATCATCAGGCGTCTGCACAGGCCGCCCAGCCGGGTCACTTCGATTTACAGGCCCCGTTGATCTGTCCTGCCGATACTTTGGAACCCAACGACCATCATGATGGGTCGAGCGCTGTCCAAACGAATGGAACTTCTGTGAACAATCTCTTTGACATTGCTCAGGACGAGGATTGGTTTCAATTCGAAGCAATGACCGGGCGGAACTATTTGTTGCAGACCACCGATCTTGCGGCTGGCGTGGATACCATACTAGAGGTTTATGACACCGATGGTGCGGCTTTACTCGCTTCCAATGATAATTATGGAACAGGATCCGCATCTCTGGTTCAATGGCAGGCCCCCGGTGATGGCATTTATTTTGTTCGTGTTGCGCAAGCGGCAGGAAGTGCGTTTGGCTGTACGTCCAGCTACGATATCAATATTAATGACATTCCAGTTGTAAGTTCCATTCAACGGGTCGATCCCGATTTCACGGATGCTGCCTCAGTGGATTTCAATGTCGTTTTCTCCGAAGCGGTCACAGATGTGGACGCTGAAGATTTTGCGCTTGCTGCTGTGGAAATCGTGGACGCTTTGGTCTCGGGCATCAGTGGTTCGGGCAACGCCTATATTGTTAGTGTTAATACTGGTTTAGGCAGCGGCACCCTGAAACTGAATCTGGCCGATAACGATACCATCAAGGACGTAGGTGGTTTGCCCCTGGGAGGCTCTGGTGGGGCTAACGGCGATTTCACCAGTGTCGATTTCTATACCATCCAAAAGCAGGCTGCTATTCCCTATAAACCTGAATTGCTGTTCCCACCTCGAAATAGCTCTATCAATAGTTTGACGCCCGCTTTCACCTGGAATGCTGTTGCCAACGCTGCCCGGTACGAGATTGTGATTGCCACCAATAGTGCCTTTACACAAAATATCGATCCGCATTTTGTTGCCACTCCGGCCTTTCCGGTTACCGTCCCGTTGACGGATGGCAGGTACTATTGGCGAGTGCGGGCCTACAATATAGCAAACGAACCGGGTGGCTGGAGTGCTTCCCGCTATTTCACCATCGATACGACTCTCCCCGCACCTCCAGCCTCGACCTCGCCGACGAATGGGACATCCCTGCGCGGCGTTCCGCTGTTCCGCTGGAAGGCCGTCAGCGGCGCGGTGTTGTATCAATTCCAGATCGCCGACAACCCGGATTTCCTGAATCCGTTATATACCATCGATCAACGTCTCACGTCTCGACGACTGCCGGGAGGTATTCGGGGGACCTATTACTGGAAGGTGCGTGCGAGGGATGCAGCCGGTAACTGGAGTGACTGGTCGCCGGTATCCACGATCACGATTCTTCCGCCGAGGTGAGGAAGGCTTTGTCACATTCGAGTAGTTGGTGTCACGAACAAGTAACCAGGGCAGGCTGTCAGGCCTGCCCTGGTTTTATGTCACTTGCATTGTCCTTGTTACTCCTGCAAAAAGGGCTTCCGCCAGGGATGTTTTTTGCCCCAAAACCACCCGCGCGGTAAGTTCGGTGGAGTATTGCGGTTGTCTATTTGATGAAAG
>JBAVVF010000370.1:0-13377 GCA_049697155.1 Anaerolineales bacterium | reverse complement strand
GAGAATCCCAGCCCACCTCCCGGCCGCGCAGACTGGACGCCGCAGCCTTGATCGTCGAAAGCGGCGTGCGTAATTCGTGCGAGACGGATGACAAAATTGCAGACTTCAACCGGTCGCTCTCCTCCAGGACCTGGGCACGCGATTCGGCCTGTGCCAGCCAGGCACGTTCGAGGGCTAATGCACCCTGACTTGCAAACGTCTGGAAGAGCCGCTTCTCGCTCGGCGAGATGGCTGGCACGATCCTCCAGAGCCGGATCTCCCCGAGGCGGCCGCGCGCCGACTCGATGGGCACGCTCAGGTCCGGGAAACGCGCGGGCGGATCCGTTTCAGGGAAGTGATAAGCAAAGGACCGGGCGCCCGTCACATTGAGTTCGACGTATTCGCCCTGCGCAACCGCCTGGACTTGTTTGGCAAGGATCTGGGCGATGGCTCGATCGTCATGCAGCCCCGTCAGGGCGGTGCTGAGCTCATAGAGCTGCGTGGCTTCACGCTCCCGCGCCGTTGCGGCGGCCAGGCCCGCCTGGGCACGCCCCACCAGCTGGCTGATTACGACGGCCACGACGAGAAACACCACCAGAATGACAACATCGGCAGGTCGGTGAACCGTGAAGGTGTAGTAGGGCCTGATGAAAAAATAATTGAACGTGAAGAATGTAATTACTGCACTCGTAATGCCGGGTCCAAGCCCCAGCAGGGCAGTAATCATGCCGAGCGGAATCAAATACAGCAGGGCGATGAGCGTGGTATCCAGCGCATCACGCAGCACGAAGAAGACTGCCGTGATGGAGGCGATCAGCAGAAAGGCCAGCAGGTACTGCCAGAGGCGGGCGAACAAAGGAAAACTTTGCATGTTTGCTATGGTCCCGGTGCTCTTCGGGGCAAAGTTCATTATACCTTTTTGAAAGGATTGTTCGGAAGCTCCCTGGTTTACGCCGTTCGAATTAGTATATAATACAGCCCGCTTGCAAGGAATTGTTTTATATTGATATGATCGACCCTGAAAATAATCACGATACTTCCTTTATCCATCGCACGACAGAGATTAAGCCCTCTCGAAATATCAGTCATTATCTGATTGGTCGTCCGCTTCAAACGGCGGATGCGCCGCATCAGACAATCGGGAAAGCCATCGGTCTGGCGGTCTTCGCCTCCGACGCGCTATCTTCCACTGCCTACGCCACGCAGGAAATTCTGGTGATCCTGGCCGCGGCAGGGACGATTGCGTTTGGTTATGTCTTCCCTATTTCGATTGTCATTGTCGGGCTGCTTGCCATTGTGGTGATCTCCTACGAGCAGATCATCCATGCCTATCCCAGCGGCGGGGGTGCCTATGTGGTGGCCTACGACAACCTCGGCCAGTTCCCTGCCCTGGTCGCGGCGGCAGCCTTGCTAACAGACTATATTCTCACCGTATCGGTTTCTATTTCGTCAGGAGTGGCGCAGATCGTATCGGCATACCCGGACTTGTTTGTTTACCGCGTGCCTATTGCAGTCGCTTGTGTAATATTTATTATGGTGATCAACTTACGCGGGGTCAGGGAATCGGGCGCGGCGTTCGCATTTCCGAGCTATTTTTTCATCGCGATGATGCTCCTGACCATCGGCATGGGACTGATCCGTATGCTGACCGGCAGCCTGGGAACTGTGGTTAACCCGCCAGAGATCGAGCACTTCGGCGAAGCACTCACCGGGGTAACCGCTTTTCTGCTCCTGCATGCCTTTTCGAGCGGCACCGCGGCCTTGACCGGCGTCGAGGCGATCTCCAACGGCATTACTGCATTTAAAGAACCGCGCAGTCGCAATGCAGGCATTACCCTGATCTGGATGGCATTTATTCTTGGTCTGTTATTCATGGGGATTTCATTTCTCACAAGAGAGATCCAGGCGGTACCCTCCGCGACGGAAACCGTCATTTCACAATTGGCACGTACCGTCTTTAATGGACAGGGTTTGGTATACCTGCTTGTCATTATCGGGACGACCGTGATCCTGATTCTGGCGGCAAACACTGCCTTTGCAGGGTTCCCGCGTTTAAGCGCCATGCTGGCGCAGGATGGGTTTATGCCGCGTCAGCTCACCTATCGCGGCAGCCGCCTGGTCTATTCGTATGGCATTGTTTTCCTGGCGGGGATGGCTTCCATTTTGATCATTGTATTCCAGGCAAGCGTTACACGCCTGATCCCGCTTTATGCGATCGGTGTTTTCCTTTCGTTTACACTTGCGCAGGCCGGCATGGCGCGTCGCTGGTGGCGGGCCGGACGTCTCAAACCTGAGGAGAACCTGCCTGATAATGTACAGCAAGCACGGCATATATTGAGCTATGAAAAGGGCTGGTCTCTCAAAATGATCAGCAATGGCTTTGGTGCACTCTGTACGGCTATTGTCATGCTTGTTTTTGCAATTACAAAGTTCCGGGATGGCGCCTGGATCGTCTTGATCCTCACGCCCGTTATGATCAGCATCTTCCTGTGGATCCATCGGCATTACGCGCGGGTGGCGATGCGCCTCTCGCTGGAGGACTATGGTGAACCGCCTCCTTATAACGCGCGTCACCGCGTGCTGGTCCCGATCAGCGGCGTACATCAGGGTACGCTGGCTGCACTTCGTTACGCACGCATGTTGTCTGACGATATTACCGCTGTTCACATCTCGTTGGAGCCGGACGATACGGAAAGGGTGCGCCGGAAGTGGGAGACGTGGGGGCGCGGGACGCGCCTCGTCATCGTGGATTCGCCTTACCGTCTGTTCATGGAACCGCTTCTGGGCTATATTGGTGAAATCCTTGCCAGCCGGCAGCCCAATGAGACAATCACCATTGTTGTCCCGCATTTTGTCCCTGGCAAAAAAATCCATAATGCTCTTCACATGCAAACCGCCGAAATGCTCCGGAAGGAATTGCTGGCGACGCCGGATGTGGTCATTACCGAAGTGCCTTACCAGGTTTCTTAGGCACAGCCAAAATCCACAAATTGGACTATAATCATAGTTGCTCCTCGCCTCGCGCGAGGCTGTCTTTTTGTTGGTAGCAAGAAAACGAATGTTAACCCCTGAAAACGATCCAACCGAAATCATGCGGCGGCAGAGCGAATATGAGCCGCCGCGTTCCTGGAGTCATTGGCTTATCGGTCGTCCATTAATGACTGCCGACGCCCCCCATCAAACCATTGGGAAAGCTGTCGGACTGGCCGTCTTCGCCTCCGACGCGCTTTCCTCCACCGCCTATGCCACCCAGGAAATACTGGGCGTGTTATCTGTAGCCGGCTCGCTGGCCTATGACTATGTTTTCCCCATTTCTGTAGCAATCGTTGCCCTGCTGGCCATTGTCACCATTTCCTACGAGCAGACCATTCATGCCTATCCCGGTGGAGGCGGCGCTTATATTGTCGCGCGTGACAATCTCGGCGAAATGCCTTCGCAGATTGCGGGCGCGGCCCTGCTGACCGACTACATTCTCACCGTGGCTGTTTCCATATCCTCCGGCGCTGCGCAAATCGTCTCGGCTTATCCGGACTTGGATCCATACCGGGTTTGGATCGGTGTGGCAGCGGTCCTTTTTATCATGTTGATCAATTTGCGCGGCGTGAAGGAATCCGGGATCTTCTTTGCACTGCCGACCTATTTCTTTGTTGTGATGATGTTTATCACGGTGGGATTGGGAATCATCAAAAGCCTGACCGGAACGCTGGGCGTCGTCCCCAATCCGCCGGAATTACATCTCGCCGAAACGCTCACGGCGATCACACCCTTTCTCCTGCTGCACGCCTTTGCAAATGGAACCACAGCCCTGACAGGCGTCGAAGCCATCTCGAACGGCATTACGGCCTTCAAGGAACCACGCACCCGCAACGCGGGCATTACTTTGATCTGGATGTCCATCATCCTGGGGTCACTCTTCCTCGGCATCTCGCATCTGACGGGTCAGATTGGGGGCGTGTACTCCCACGATGAGACGATCATTTCACAGCTGGCCCGCACCGTCTTCGATGGGCGCGGCGTGCCCTATCTTGCAACCATCGCGGCGACGACCGTCATCCTGATCATGGCCGCCAACACTGCCTTCGCCGACTTTCCTCGCCTGGGCGCACTCGCGGCCGCAGATCGTTTCCTGCCCCGTCAGCTGACGTTCCGCGGCAGCCGCCTGGCATATTCGAACGGGATCGTTACTCTTTCCATCATCGCCTCTCTGCTGATTATTATCTTCAAAGCCAGAGTTGATCTGCTGATCCCGCTGTATGCCATCGGCGTGTTCCTGTCCTTTACCCTCTCTCAAACCGGCATGGCAAGACGCTGGTGGAAAATCGGTCACCTCCGGGATGGGCAGGAGGTTGTTGAACCCGGATCTGTCCTGCGCTATAACAAGGGCTGGCGTTCCAAAATGCTGGTCAACGGTTTCGGCGCAGTCTGTACTGCGGTCGTCATGGTTATCTTTGCCGTGACCAAATTCCGCGAAGGTGCCTGGGTTGTCCTCATCATCATTCCGGTGCTCGTCAAGCTTTTCTTTACCATTCATCATCACTATAAGGATCTGGCCGCTCATCTCACGCTGGATCAGTTCAGCGGCTTGCCTGCCCGTCATACGCGTCATCGCGTCATTATGCCGGTCAGCGGAATGCATCAGGGGACGCTGGAAGGGCTGCGCTATGCAAAGCTTCTTTCAGATGATGTGACTGCCGTACACGTTTCCGTAGACCCCGATGAAACTGAAAAAGTCCGGGAGAAGTGGAAAACATGGGGTGAAGGCACCCGTCTCATTATCCTTGATTCGCCGTTCCGTCTGTTCATCGAGCCTTTGCTTGAATATCTGGAAGAGATCATCGAGAATCGTCAGTCAAACGAGACGATCACCGTTGTTGTTCCACAGTTTATCCCCTCCAAACGCTGGCATAATGCCCTGCATATGCGGACTGCCAATTTCCTGCGGGAGGAATTGTTATCCAAGCCAGGGGTCGTCGTGACCGACGTCCCCTATCACGTATTTCACGAGGCAGAGAAGGAGTAGTTTTTATGAATTTTATTGTCGTCGGATGCGGGCGCGTGGGCGCCGAGCTCTGTTACCACCTGTTCAAGAGCGGGCATCAGGTGGTCGTCGTAGATATCAACAAGGAGTCCTTTAACCGTCTGCACCCCGATTTCCGTGGGCGCACACTCGAGGGCGAGGGTCTTGCGGAAGGTGTCTTGGAACGGGCCGGAATCCGTGAAGCGGATGGACTGGCCGCCGTCACGAACTCGGATACGCTCAACGCTGTCGTCGCGCATGCCGCGCGGACGATCTATGATGTTCCAAACGTGGTCGCCCGCAACTATGACCCAAATCTGCGAACGGTCATCGAGGCGTTTGGGTTGCAGACCGTTGGATCCACGTCGTGGGGCGCGCAACGCGTGGAAGAATTAATGATGAACCCCACCCAGCGAATGGTCTATTCGGCGGGGAATGGCGAAGTGGAAGTCTATGAAGTACGAATCCCTGAAGAATGGGACGGATCTACCCTGGGCAAACTGCTGGAGCCGCTCGAACGGTGTTACCCCGTTGCTTTATCGAGAGCGGGCCGCTCGTCCCTGCCTGATAATGAAATGCACCTGCAGGCAGGCGACCTGCTCAACTTCAGCTCCACGTTTGAAGGAATGCGTGCGATGATGGCGCGTCTTTCCAAAAAGGCGGAGGCGTAAATGAACGTATTAATTGCCGGCGGCGGGCGAACGGGTGCACGTCTCGCCAATTTATTGCTCAACCAGAATTACAAGGTCTGTCTCGTCGAGAACCGCCGGGAGCTGCTGGTGAATTTGCACCAGGAACTGCCCACTGAAGTGATCTATGAAGGCAATCCGGTTGACCCGACCGTGCTCGAAGCGGCCGGAATCCGGGAAGTACATGCCCTGGCGGCTGTGACCAGTACCGACTCGACCAATCTGGCCATCTGCTTCCTCGGCAAGACCATGTTCGGTGTCCCGCGTACGATCTCGCGCATCAATAACCCGAATAATGCCTGGCTGTTCAATGATAACTTTCACGTGGATGTAGCCTTGAATTCGGCAGATGTATTTGCGCACCTGATCCAGGAGGAGATGTCACTGGGCGATATGATGACGATCTTCAAGATTCGGCGCGGCAACTATGCCGTGATCGAGGAAAAGGTCCCGCCAGGCGCGAAGGCGATCGGCATCCCGCTCAAAGACATGGACCTGGCGGAACACTGCGTGATCTCGGCCATCATTCGTGACGGCGTCATGACCCTGCCGCGCGGCGACAGCATCTTACAGGCAGACGATGAGATCATCGCGGTGGCCAGCCCGGAGGGAGCCCGCAAGCTCGCAGACCTGCTGGCATTCCCTGTCTATCCGATGAGAAACGGGAAAAAGGAATAACCAGCCCTGAACGTTGGTCCAAAATATCGCATGGACTGTTTTAGGCATGGATTTTCAGCGACCAAACCGTAAAATCTGTGTCATGCCATGGAATCTGTGGCAAAGATCGGTCAATCCAAATTGACCGAATCGGAACCCTTACGGTATAATAACCTGCCGTCTGGGAAAGCCAGAAGCGCAGGTCACGCTTTCAGCGTGACAATTTTGAGATAACAAGTTTTGGCAACCTGCCAAAACTGCCCTACCAAGCAATTATTTTCAAAGTGAGGAACGCAAAATGGTGAAACGTACGTACCAACCGAAGATCCGCCGCCGTGTGCGCATGCACGGTTTTCGCAAGCGCATGGCGACAGCCGATGGGCGCGCCGTGCTGAAGCGCCGCCGGCTGCGCGGGCGCCAGCAATTAACGGTGACTGCCAACAAGCACGTCAAGAAAGTCCGCTGGTAAGCGGCAATCCAATCGAGCAGGTTTGAGGGTACGGGTGCAGAGAAAATTTCGTCTGACCCGCTCCGAAGACTTCAAGCGGGTGCGGCGTTCTGGCAAGTCCTATGCCCACCCGCTTGTTGTGTTGATAGTGCAGACTCATGACAAGCGAAGCAGCCCTGTGGGCCAGCCGCGCCTCAAGGTTGGTGTGGCGGCGGGAAGAACAGTGGGAACAGCTGTCTACCGGAACCGGGCCAAGCGCCTCCTGCGCGAAGCGATGCGGACCCTGATCCCCAGCGTTGCCTCCGGACTGGACCTGATCCTGATCGCCCGCCCGGGTCTCGTCTCCGCCACCCTCGAAGAAACCCGCCAGGCTCTGCTGACCCTGCTGCAACGTGCCCAAATCCTGATCTCATCTGAATGAATCCCGAATCTCATTCGCACGACTATCCAAATGAACCGCGTCTGCGCGATATGCCGCGTACGATCGGCAACTGGCCGCGCATCGTGATCCTGGCATTGATCCGGCTTTACCAGATAACCCTTTCGCGCGGTATGCCGCCGAACACCTGCCGGTTCTATCCCACCTGCTCGCACTATGGATACCAGTCCGTGTACAAATACGGTGCCATAAAGGGTTCGTTGATGGCCGGCTGGCGTGTCCTGAGATGCAATCCATTCAACCCCGGGGGCTACGATCCCGTTCTATAGGAGTATCATTTTTCAATGAGAAAGAAATTAGCAATCACAATGACGATCCTGCTGGGCGCTGTGCTTCTGAGCGCCTGTTCAGGCGGACCTGTACATGGTGCCACCTGGCCCGGCCTGGTGACGAATGGAACTACGGCATATTTGTCAGATGGTTCCGTGTATGCCGTTAATTTGAAGGATGGCAAGCCAGCCTGGACATATCCCGGCAGCACCAAGCTCATCTTCCATGCGCCTGCGGCTGTTACCCCCGACGGACTCGTGATTGTCGGCAGCGCCGGTACGGACTATAGTCTCATTGCCCTTAACCCTGCCGATATCAATCCGGAAACCAATGCTCCCATCGAAGCCTGGAAATTTACAGGCGCCCAGGATCGCTGGATGGCCGCCCCTCTTGTTTTGGATAACAAGCTGTTTGCTCCGAACTCGGATGGCAATCTTTATATTCTGGATTTGCAGGATGGACGGTCCGTAAAAGAGGCCAGGGTTGTCGAGCTCGGCGGGCGTCTGTGGGCTGCGCCCACGACCGATGGTGAACGTGTTTACATTACATCCCTCGATCATAGTGTGACTGCCGTGGATGCAAATACATACGATATTCTCTGGCAGGAGGACCTCGGTGCCGCCGTGCCCGGATCGGCTGTGCTGGGTGAAGATGGAATGCTATACGTTGGTTCGCTGGCCTCACAGCTGGAAAAGTTCGATCCCGCGACCGGAAGGCACCAGACCGTCATTGAGGCAGAGAACTGGGTTTGGAGTACGCCTTCCCTGGATGGTGATACACTTTACTTCAGTGATGTGGATGGTAACTTTTATCCGTTTAATACTTCAACCGGAAGTTTGAACTGGAACCCGGTAAAACCCGACGGTTCCATCACTGCCAGCCCGCTGGTTTTAGGCGACTCCATCCTGATTGCCACAGAGTCAGGCTCGATTTATCAGGTAAGCAAGGATGGTAAATCGGTCTTGTGGAGTGAACCGGGTGGGAAGATCTATACCACGCCCGTTGCCGCGGGTGATCTCGTCCTGGTGGCACCCCTCGAGACCGAGTTTTACCTCGTCGCCTATGATCAGAACGGCCACCAGGCCTGGACCTTCACCCCTGGTAAGTAAAGGAAAGTTATGAAAAATACAAGTAGTAGCCCAGCGGCCCAAAGCCCGGTGCCTGCAGAAATGTCTGCGGGCATGTTCAAGTTCCTCGGGATCGCCGCCTTATTGGGTCTCGTGATCTGGAGATGGAATGACTTCATTGCCGTCTTCGTCAATGTATTGATATGGATCTATGATATGGTGGGAAACAACTTTGGTCTCGCGATCATTTTATTTACCATTCTTATCCGTATCATTACCTGGCCGCTGAATGCCCAGCAGATGAAAGGCGCCACGGCCATGCAGGAACTCCAGAACGATAAGGAATGGCAGGCGGTCCAGAAGAAATATGCCAAGGACAAGGAAAAGATGGCCCAGGAACAGATGCGCTTTTATCGCGAAAAAGGCATCAACCCCTTCGGCTCCTGCCTGCCGACCCTCATTCAATTCCCGATTATCATCGCGCTCTACCAGAGTATTACGCGCGCCCTGGGGTCCACGCCGCTGGACCTTCTGAAGCTTTCCCGAAGCCTGTGGCTCCCCAACGTTTTGGACCTCGTCCCACTCAACAGCAAATTTCTGTGGATGGACCTGGGACGGCCGGAATCGGTGGTGCTCTTTGGGCTGGCCATTCCAACGCTGGCAGTGATCGTGGCCGCTACCACGTATGTCCAGGCCAAGTTGACCATGCCCACCTCCACAACACCCGGGGATCAGAGCGCAGCGATGAGCGGCATGATGAGTATTTATATGCCGCTGATGCTGGGCTGGTTTGCCCTGACGTTCGCATCGGGGCTTTCGGTCTATTTCATCACCAGTAACATCCTGGGTATCATTCAATATGCGGTTCAGGGCAAAGCCAACTGGCGCAATTTGATTCCCGGAGCATCGAAGAAGTAGGAGGCGGGCATGGAACAAAAAACAACCTTGGAAATCATCGCACCGACCGTGGAAGAAGCCATTGCGCAGGGCCTTGCCCAGCTGGGACTCACAGCGGATGCAGTCAGCGTGGAAGTTTTGGATTCAGGCAACAAAGGCTTGTTCGGCCTCGGCAAGCCGCAGGTCCGCGTTCGCCTGACGGTCAATCCCCCGCCCGGAACGGCCCCGGCGGAGGTCCAAACAGAAACGGCTCCCGCGCCCCGGCCTCAACCCAGGCGTGCTGAACCAAAGCCGGCGCCGGCGCCGGCCCGCGCTGTGCCGGCCCCTGTGGTGACAGAGCCCGAGCCCCAGCCCGAACACGATGCCCTGCTCGACCGTGCCGAGTCGGTCATCTCCAAAATGCTGCATTTGCTCAATCTCGAAGCGCAGGTCTCGGCCAATTATGGGCCGAGCGAACGCGATGGGCGCCGCAACATCCACGTGGATATCCGCGGCAACGACCTGAGTGTGCTGATCGGCCGCCGTTCCGAAACATTGAGCGCCTTTCAATATGTTGCCTCCCTGATCGTGGGCAAGGAGGAGCAGCAGTTTGTCCAGCTGACGGTGGACGTGGAGGGCTATCGTGACCGCCGTGAAAAGCAATTGATCCAGATGGCCAAGCGCATGGCAGACCAGGTCTCCAAGAATGGGCGGCGTCAGACCCTCGAACCGATGCCCGCCGCGGAACGCCGCATCATTCACATTGCGCTGCGCGATCATCCCGACGTGAAAACGGAAAGCACCGGTGAGGAACCATACCGCAAGGTGATGATCCTCCCGAAAAACGATTGAACCCATGTAGGGGCGACGCATGCGTCGCCCCTACAGTTTTTATCACGGTATAATTCATCCATGCCCAATCTTGTCTCGCTGGAGGCGGTGGATTATCTGGTGATCGGCCATGTGGCCTACGACCTCGCTCCGGAGGGCGCGCGCCTGGGTGGGACAGCCGCCTATTCAGCGTTGACGGCCCGGGCGCTGGGTATGCGTGTGGGGATCCTGACGGCTGCGGGCCCCGAGACCGCCCTGACCCCTTTGCATGACATCCCCATTGTTTCGCTTGAATCCCCCAGAAGCACGACATTCGAAAATATCTATCACCAGCATGTACGCACGCAGTACGTCCGCGCCCAGGCCACGCGGATCGACCTCCAGCGCGTGCCTGGGAACTGGCAGCGGGCCTCGATCATCCACCTCGGCCCCATCGCGGACGAAGTCGACGCGACCCTGCCCGAAGGCTTTTCGCCCTCTCTGCTCGGTCTCACACCCCAGGGCTGGATGCGTCAATGGGGCCCGGATGGGCGCGTTTCCGCCAAAGACTGGGCAAATGCGGACGCGGCCCTGGCGCGGGCGGGGGCCGTGGTGATCAGCCGCGAGGACGTCAACGGTGATGAAGAGCTGATCGAGCACATGGCACATCAGACCCGCGTGCTGGCCGTGACCGAGTCCGCGGCGGGCGCGGTCCTGTACTGGAACGGGGACCGCCGCCGGTTCCGCGCGCCGCAATTCCAGGAAGTGGATGCCACCGGGGCGGGCGACGTCTTCGCCGCGGCGTTTTTTGTCCGCCTGCTCACCACGCGCGACCCCTGGGAAGCGACCCGCTTCGCGACCCTGATCGCCTCCCACTCCATCACCCGCGTCGGCCTGGACGGGATCCCGACCGCCCGCGAAATCGAAGAATCCATGATCGAACTTTTGCCGTAGAGGTGTGAAATGCAAAACCACAGACCCTCTTTGTTCCGCGTGATTTCCGTAGACTATGCATCCCTGCTTGCGGTCCTGTTCCCTGTCGTTTTCTGGGTCTGGAGTGGATATTACTTCTATAGCGGCGATGATTCTTTGCAGTTATTTTTGACCCTGTCGGCTATTGTCAGCCTTGTGGCCATCCCGTTTCTGTTCTGGCGATACAGGATGATCTCCTCTATATTTGAGGATGGAATTGAGACGCAGGGTACGGTCACGGCAACCCGTTTCTTTCGCGGGCGAGGCCGGATCGAATATGCCTACAGCCTTCAGGGACAAAAATTCGTCAGCAGCAATGCTGTGAACCGGACGCAATATACGAGAGAGCTCAGCGAGGGCCAGCAGGTGACGGTCTTCATGGATCGGGATAATCCCAAACGGGCGTTTCTGAAAGAGGTCTATCTGTGAGCTGCATCCACCAAAAATCTGAAATGGCCAATCGACAATCGTAAATCCTATGACCCGCATCTATACCCTCGTCAACCAAAAAGGTGGAGTCGGCAAGACCACCACCGCCATCAATCTTGGGGCCTACCTTGCCCAGCTGGGACAGCGTGTGCTGGTCGTTGACCTCGACCCGCAGGCCAACGCGACCTCGTGTCTTGGAGTGGATAAGAGCACCGTGCAGGGCAGCACGTACGAAGCCCTGCTGAGTGGCGATGTGCCCGCTTCATCCATCCTCTTCAACGAGAGACTTCAGATTTCGCTGCTGCCGTCTTCGCCGTCGCTGGCGGGCGCAGAGATCGAACTTGTCGAGGACTCCGGCCGCGAGTTCCGGCTGAGGAGCGCGCTCGAATCGCTGGATGGCAAGTACGATTACATCCTGATCGATTGCCCGCCCTCGCTGGGCATTCTGACCGTCAACGGGCTGATCGCGGCCCGGGATGGCGTGCTCGTCCCGGTGCAGTGCGAATATCTTGCACTGGAAGGCCTCGGGCAATTGACCCAGACGATCGAACGGGTCCAGGCTGCACTCTTCCCAGGCCTGCGCGTGCGCGGCGTGATCCTGACCATGTTCGACCCGCGCACGAATCTTTCCACCGACGTGGTCAAAGAGGTCAAGAATCACTTCCCCGGACAGGTCTTCGAGAGCGTCGTGCCCCGCAGCATCCGCCTGGCCGAAGCGCCCTCCTATGGACTTCCCATCTCGGCTTACTCTCCCTCCTCGGTCGGCGCGCGTGCCTACGAAGCTCTGGCCAGGGAAATACTGAAAGGTGATGGAGTAAAGGTGCACTAGGCGCCCTTGCCTCATCGTGTTGCAAAAGGAGATCAACCATGCCTCCACGTTCCGGACTCGGCAAAGGACTCGATGCCCTCATACCTACCGGCCAGAAGACCCCCGGTCCTGGTGGGACGGGCGGCGTCACCCAGATTGCCGTCGAAATGATCCAGCGCAATCCGCGCCAGCCGCGCGAAAAATTCGATATCGAGGAACTCGAGAATCTGGCTGCCTCCATCCGCGAACATGGTGTCATCCAGCCGCTGATCGTTGCGCCCAGTAAGGGTGGCCTGTACACCCTGATCGCCGGGGAGCGCCGCCTGCAAGCCGCCCGCAAGGCCGGCTTGAAAACCGTCCCGGTGGTGATCCGGCATGCGACCGATCAGCAGCTGCTTGAGCTGGCGCTGATCGAAAATGTCCAGCGCGCTGATTTGAACGCCATCGAAGAAGCCGAAGCGTATCAGCATCTTTCCAAGGAATTCAAACTGTCCCACGAAACCATCGCGTCCCGCGTAGGCAAAAGCCGGGTGGCCATCACCAACACAATGCGCCTGCTCGACGCCTCTGCCGCGGTGAAACAGGCCCTCGTCGACGGGCAGATTACCGAAGGTCATGCGCGTGCCATGCTGACCCTGCCGGCCAAGGCGCAGGAAGAGCTGTTGAACAAGATCATCACCCTCGACCTGAGTGTCCGCACGACGGAGATGCTTGCCAAGAAGTATGCCGGACAGCGGCCTGTTTCGAAAAAGAAGGGCAGCCAGAGCGCAGAGGCGGCCGACGTCGAACGCCGCCTGCGCTCGAGCCTGGGAACGCAGGTCGCCCTCAAACACAGAAAAGGCGGCGGCGGCACGGTCACCATCTATTACTATTCGAATGAAGATCTTGATTCCCTGCTGGAAAAATTGACATAAAT
>JBAVVF010000369.1:0-4055 GCA_049697155.1 Anaerolineales bacterium | reverse complement strand
AATCAATACTTAGTGCTGTGCTGATGTTGTTAGATAGGCTTCCATGGCGCTCAGAAGCTATCACTACGTGCTTGGCAAGGTTTGAGGGAAACAAAGGTGCAGCAAAAGGCCTTAGAGAATTTATTGTGCGCCATGAAGTCTATATTTGGCATAGAACAAATGCGCTTTGGGCTCTATACAAAGTGTCGGGAGCGAAGTCAGTTGAAGATATATGTAGAACATGGGTAGCAAACGCTAATCTTGATTGGTATGCGCGAACAGTAGCTGCAAGAATTTTGGCAGATGTTCCAGCGCAACATGCTTTTTTATTAGAGTGCTTGAAACGTGAACAGAGTTCCATAACCAGTAGTCACTTAGATACAGAGATACTGCGTCAAGAATTAGCGTATGGGGCATTTAAAAGAATTAGATCGGAAAGCAAACAGCTATCGCTTCTCAAGTTGATTTGTAATGATCCCAGTCCATTGATGAAGCGTTTGGCAATTTATATACTTCAGCAACTATCTTGCAAGGTTGTATGGAATGACCTTCGCGATTGTCACGAAAACATGAAAGATTTTTCTGACCTTATTGTAGCCGTAGGGGTTTCCCCAGAAGCCCCAAGGCCATGTCTTATTGCTGACACCATGATCAAGATGTATGGTGTTTCTTTGAATCTGAAGGATTTGCGAGGGCTTTACTTACAACATTATGAACCTGCCATTTCACCTTTGCGAAACTCAATTAGCGCTTATCACAAGAATCCAGATGAGTACATAAGTGAATTTCATAAGTTTGTTCATCTAACTATTATTGGATTTTATGAAAGTGTCCTTCCTACAGAAGCTGGCTTATATTCCAACGAAGGGTATGGCGGATTAGTCAACAGGAGTATCTTCTCCCAGACACTGCCAAATGGACTCTCAACCTGGAAAGATTTAGGTGGACTACGAAACCGAGTAGATCATCCAGTAGACACTAAAACAAGAACCCATTCCAGAAAAATTGAATATAAGGAAATGCATAATATTTTTCAGCGACTAAAGGTAGCGTTAGCTGAGTTATTCGAGGTATGGGAAAATCATTCAACTGTCCTATAGTCAACCGCTTATTGTCCACACAATTCTTGTTTTTCCCAAAAAAGAGGACACGATAGCTTATGTCCCTCTGTAATCAAGATCTCGGAATATTCCCTTCCAGCCCCAACTCCGGCGCGATCCGGCGCATGGCCTGGATCACATTCCCCACGTGCTCCCACAGCTCGATGCCGAATTCCTTTGCGTTTAGCTCCATTTCGGCGCGCGAGGTGCCGGCCGCGAAGGCCTTGTCCTTCCACTTCTTTTTGACCGAGGAAGGCTCCAGGTCATACAGCGAGCGCGAGGGCCGCACCAGCGCGACGGCCGTGATCAGGCCCGTGATCTCGTCACAGGCGGCTAAGGTCTTCCGCACCAGGATGTCGCGCGGCACGTCCAGGTGGTCGGCATGGCTCAAGATATCCTGGATGATCTCCTCGGAGACGCCGCGCACGCGCAGGATCGGTGCGCCGTCCTGGGGGTGCTGCTCCATCGACGGGTGGATCTCCCAGTCGAAGTCGTGGAGCAGGCCAATCAGGCCCCACTTCTCCACGTCCTCGCTGAACTTCTCGGCATAGAAACGCATGGCGGCTTCCACCGAAAGCATGTGGCGGACCAATCCTTCGTTTTTGACGTATTCACGGACCAGGGCTAAGGCTTCATCACGGGTCATAATCAATCCTTTTTATGTCGTTGCGAGCAACTGAAAGGAGCGAAGCAATCTCCAAATTATCAGGAGCTTGCTTCCCGAAGGCTCGCAACGACATTCAGATACTCGTCGATGTCTCCAATCCATGCTGTCTGGACAGCTCATCGAGCAGGGCTTCGACTTCATCCAGGTATTGATCGAGTCCGTTGACGTGCTCTTCGAAGGCCGGCATCGTCAGATTGAGCTGGGCACAGGCGACGCGCCACGCATCCACGGCGTGATCGGGCAGCACCCCCACTGCCAGGGTCCAGGTCTGGAGCAGGGGCCAGAGCGCAGCGCGCGGATTATCGCCTGCCAGGATGGCTTTGATCGCCTTCTCGTAATAGTTGAGGCGGGCGGGATGAATGCGCGGGTCGACGCGGCTGTTTTCCATGGCGGCTTCAAAGGCCAGCTTCCAGTCGGAAAGCCAATCGTTCATTTTGGCCAGATCCAGGTTCGAGGCGCCCAGCAGGCCGATCAGCCCGGCATTCATGCCCGGGCGCTGAGCCGTCTCGGCACGCGGCGGGAAGTCCAGCATCAGGCGGCGTTCGTGCAGCGGCGGGCCCGAAAGCTCCGCCACCGCATTGACGGCGTGAAACAGAGACTTCATATACTGCAGCAGGTCCTTGGGCATCACGACATCCGTGACCTCGAGCAGGTCGCGCCAGATGCCGCGGCCATGCGAGAGCAGGATGCGCGAGCGCTGCAGGGCCGGCGCCGGGGCATTGAACTCGAAGCCCGCCCGCAGGCCGGCCTGGACGAACTCGAAGAACTTCTCGCGCTCGTACAGCAGCATGGGATCGTACATTTCCCAGCCCAGCCAGGGATCGAGGCGCAGCTCGCGCGGGCGCTTGAACTCGGCCTTGGCCCGGTGACTGATATCCAGATGAAAATCGGGGGTTAGTTTCGAAAACTCGCGCCTGTGCTTCGGCTCGCCAGCGTGGACGAAGATGATATCGATGTCGGCCGTCC
This sequence comes from Anaerolineales bacterium, assembly GCA_049697155.1. GTDB lineage: Bacteria > Chloroflexota > Anaerolineae > Anaerolineales > Villigracilaceae > Defluviilinea. Next base: position 1,343 of record JBAVVF010000369.1, on the reverse strand, counting down.
CGCCAAGCATGGGCTCGCCCTCGGAAACCAGCGAGCCCGTCAAATACGCGGCAATGATGTCGCGGTCGTTGAACGCGCGTTCCTGGGCGGTCTCTTTGGCGATTCGGATCAGTGATTCACGCGTCACTCGCATAATAATTCCTTGCTCTCATCGCCGTCCTCGGCGATGGATTTCGCCGCCGGGGACGGCGGCAGGAGCAGATTAATGCAATGGCAGACTCTGTTGAAACGGAGGCAGGCTCAGGCTTTGCCGGATGCGGTCCTCGATCAACCTCAAATCCTCCGGCCTCTGAATAATATTCAGGCTGTTCGTGTCAATGGTTAAAACAGGCGTGTGGTCAAAAGGCTTCGCGAAAAAACTGTCGTAAGCACGGTTGAGTTCGTCGATGTAGGCCCGCTCCATCTGCCGCTCATACGGGCGGTCACGAAAGGCAATCCGCTGCATCAGGGTGTCGGTGCTGGCTTGCAGATAGACCAGCAGGTCAGGCTTTTGAATCTTTTCCGCCAGGGCCTCATGGACCTTGTAATACATGTCGAGCTCGTCGCCTCTGAGGTTGATCTGGGCGAAGAGCGCATCCTTGGCGAAGGTGTAATCGGCAAGAAGATTCCTGCCCGTCGCAAGCATCTCATGGACGGTGCGTCGCTGCTGATGATAGCGGCTCAACAGGAAAAATATTTGCGTTTGAAAGGCGTAGCGTTCGCGGTCGCTGTAGAAATCCGAGAGGAACGGATTCTCTTCGAAGACCTCCAGCAGGATTTCGGCGTTAAAAGAATCTTGAAGAAGGCGGGCGAGGGTCGTCTTACCAACTCCGATGACCCCTTCGATGGCAACATACATGGCAGTGCTCCAGTGGTGAAGTTGGGTCAAGGATACCATAATTGAGGTGTCAGGGGCGAGGTGTCAGGTATCAGGTGTTAGGTATCAGGTCTTAAGGGATCAAAAATCCCCTCCCAAACCTGGAGAGGGGATTTCTACAATTACGCAGCGACCCGGCGGGGCCGTGAAACGGCCAGGTACAGACCCGTCAGCACGATGAAGACGCCCACCAGATAAACCGGGATCGCCTCCAGTGAGAAATTTTGGGCGAGAACGCCGGCCAGGCTCGGTATCACCGCCGCGCCAAAACCCGCCGCGGCGATCTGCATCCCGATCGTATTGGCAGCATGATGTTCGCCAACCCTTGTGCGCGTGCCGGAGACCAGACCGGGGAAGATCGGCGCAATGGCAAAGCCGATCACGGACACGGCGAGGATGCTGGCTTGTGGGAAGGGATTCCACCACAACAACACGGAACCGCCCAACGCCAGCAGGAATCCCGCATTCAACAAGTTCGCCATTCCAA
>JBAVVF010000368.1:0-6140 GCA_049697155.1 Anaerolineales bacterium | reverse complement strand
GACTGGACCACATCCCGTTGCCAGAAAAGCCCGGTGATGGCAATGACGATCACCAGCAGGGGCGCGAGGGAGAAGACCGTATAGTAGGCGAGGGCGGCCGACAAACGCGAAGCCTTATCCTCCTTCCAGCCCTGGTAGGTCAGCTTCAGGATATTCATTAAGTTCGAGAAAAGTCTTTTCATACCTACATCCAGCTCTGCTAATAAGACCGGGTTACCCGATGGCATTTCTTAAACTGATGGACGAATCCGGCCCGGCGTTGTTACGCCGTGGACTGCCTCTGCCGCGCCGCAAAATCCATCGCTTTGCGACGGCCTTTTTGGGTTGGTGTACAATGCGAAGATACTTGTTATGGGAGAGAGTCTATGGTCGATCTGAACGAGCCTGTCGCGTTCTTTCTTTTAATCATGAGTATTATCCTGGTCACGCCGATTCTCTCGGAGCGTGTGCGTCTGCCGGGCATTGTTGGCATCATTCTCGGGGGGATGTTGATCGGTCCCTACGGATTCCGCCTGATCGAAGCAGGCGATCGGATGATATTCCTGTCCACGATTGGGCTGGTCTATCTGATGTTCAGTGCAGGCCTGGAGGTGGATATCAACCAGTTCATGCGTGTGCGTGGACGCGCGGTTGTATTCGGTTTCTTTACGTATCTTTTGCCACAATTAATGGGTATGGCACTGGGCAGGATTTTAGGCTTGGACTGGCTGGGAGCGATCTTACTGGGTTCAGCCTTCGCTTCCCATACCTTGATCGCGTTTCCGATCCTTACCCGCCTGGGTGTAACTCGCAATGAGGCAGTCGCAGTGACGACAGGCGCCACAGTTCTTACCGACATTGGCGCATTCATTGTCCTGGCCCTGGTACTCGGTGCGAAATCAGGCGGGTTGAACATCGCTTATTTCGTTCAGCTTTTTGTCTTGTTGATCCTCTTTACACTTCTCATCGTCTTTGGCTTACCGCGCCTGGGGAAATTTTTCTTTCAGCGTTTTAGTGCGCATGCAGTTGAATTCCAATTTGTGGTTGTCGTATTGTTTGTCGCGGCATTCGGCGCGGAACTGATCGGCGTGCATGAAGTGGTCGGCGCGTTCCTGGCAGGACTTGCCATCAATGCCACGCTGCCACGGCACAGCCCTGTGATCGGCCACGTGCTCTTCATGGGCGAGTCGTTTTTTATCCCCGTTTTTTTGCTTTACAGCGGGATGATCACAAATCCATTATCTTTTCTGGAAAATCAACAAACGATCATCGTTGCGCTGGGGGTCACCTTTGTCGCCTATGTTTCAAAGCTCATCGCTGCCTGGATCACGGCCCGTATTTTCAAGTATACGAAAAAGGAATTCTGGACGGCCTACGGGCTTTCACATGCCCAGGCGGCGGTCACGATTCCCACACTGGTGATTGGTCTGTCGTCCGGATTATTCGACACGACTCTTTTCAACGCGGCCATTTTGATGATCCTGCTGACCTCCATCACCTCGCCGCTGATCGTGCAGCACTTCGCCCCGGACCTGCCGACCGCCAACGGGGACGAAAAGCCTTCGCCTTTGTTCTCACAGATCCTCGTCCCCATTATTAATCCAAAGACACAGGAACAGCTGCTCGGGCTGGCAGCCTTGCTCGCCAAAGTCAATGATGGGAAAATCACGGCCGTCAGTGTTTTAAAGGCTGGCAATCCTCAGGAGAATAGCTTTGCCCTTCATCGTGATTTGCTGGGGCGGACGCCTGAGATCCTGGACGATCCTCAAACCGAAATCGAGTTGATCCCTCGGCTGGCTGAGACTTATGGGAAGGGCATCCTGTACACCGCGCAGGAAAAGAACGCCTCGATCATCCTGATGGGCTGGCGCGGCAAACGGACATTGCGTGAATCCCTGCTGGGCACCGTCCTGGATGAGGTCATCTGGGGTTCGGATACACCGGTCATGGTCGCCAAGCTGAGCGTCCCGATCAACGGAACCGAACGCGTGGCGTTTGTCCTGCCGCCCAATGCAATCCCAATGGTGGTACTGCGCCGCATGCTGGATGTGAACCTGACTATGGCGAAAGCTTTGAACGTCCCCCTGATCATCCGGGCCGACTCAAGTTATCTACAGTCGATCGAGTCCCTGCTGGCCCGCATCGAAAGCGACCATCCGACTGTGGTCGAAGCACTCAAAGACCAGCTCAAGCCTGCCATGCTCGAGCTCGAGAGTATCAGCAGTTTTATCGTCGTCCCGGGCTTTGGATCGCGCCAGCGCGTGGCGCATACCCTCGGCAATTTACCCGAGCGCCTGGCGGCTTCCTTCGATGGGAACCTTGCGATCCTGCATTTCGACAGGTAGCAGAAAAGAAAAGTCCCACCAACTGCAGGACTTTTCACTTCTTACTTTTTACTTCTCACTTTCTACTTCCTTATCGTCGCTTCCCTCTCCGGCCCGACGCCGATCCATCTCACCGGGGCTCCGGCCGCATCTTCGATCATCTTCACATAGGCTTGTGCCTGGGCGGGCAATTCATCAAATGACCTTGCCCCGCTGATATCTTCCTGCCAGCCTCTGACCGTCTTATAATCGAGCTCCACTTCCTCCAGCCCGTAGGCGTCCACGTCTGCGTACCGGACCGGTTGACCATTCTGCCTGTAGCCCGTGCAAACTTTGATTTCATCCAAGCCGCTCAGGATGTCCAGTTTCGTCAGGCAAAGTTCGGTGATGCCGCTCAACTGGACAGCGGTCCGGACGATCTCCAGATCGAGCCAGCCAACCCGGCGGCTGCGTCCCGTCGTTGCAGCGGTCTCGCTGAACCTTTTGTAAACCTCGCTCCCGGTGTCGTGGATCTCTGTGGGCAGCGGCCCGCCGCCGACGCGCGTAGTATAGGCCTTGGTCACGCCGACGATGTTCGTGAGGTAGCGCGGCGGGATGCCGAGTCCGGCCGAGGCTGCGGAGGGGATCGTCGTCGACGCTGTCACGAATGGATACGTCCCCCAATCGGTGTCGAGGAAGGTGCCCATGGCCTGTTCGAGCAAAAAGTGCTTGTTGGCCTGCAATCCATCCTGCACGATGCCGAATAATTCCCGGATGTACGGTCGCAGGCGCGCGTAATACTCGCCGTATGTATGGCGTACTTCTTCATAGTTCAACGGTTGTCCCCCGAGCGCAGCAATGATCTTATTCTTCAGTTCCATTTGCACTTTCAAACGGGACTCGAACATCTCGCTGGCAAAATCGCTGAAGCGGATGCCGTTGTAACTGACTTTGTCCGCAAAGACAGGACCAATCCCGCGGCGTGTGGTGCCGGTGGCACCTGGACCCTTGGCCTCTTCATACAGCCCGTCCAAAGCTTTGTGATACGGCATGATCAGATGGGCGCGCGGCGAAATCCAAAGTCGTCCCTCCACGCCGACGCCTGCCCTGTTCAGCATATCGATTTCGTCGAGCAGCACTTCGGGGTCGATGACCACGCCTCCGCCGATCAGTCCCACCGTGTTCTGCGCAAAAATCCCGGAAGGTACCAGGTGAATCTTGAATGTCCCATACTCGTTGATAACTGTATGGCCGGCATTATTCCCGCCGTTGAAACGTGCAACATAATCCACCTGTCCGGCAAGATAATCCACGGCCTTGCCCTTGCCTTCGTCGCCCCATTGCGTGCCAATAACTGATGTGACGGTCATGATGCCTCCATTGCTTGGAAATCGGGAATTGGGAGTTTGGGGTTCGGGGCTTAGCCCTGATTCCTGATCTCCGATTCCCGTATCACTTGATCTGCCAGCTGGACTGCCAGCCCGATATACGTCTCCGGGGATAACCCCAACAGGCGCCCTCGCGTTTCCCCATCGATCTCCAGCGACTCGACCCACAGCCGGTAGCTGTTCTCGTTTAAGACGCGGCCGCGCGTCTGGGATTTGAGCGACTCGTATGCGTCGCTGCGGCCGCCCGCCCGCAGGATGGTCTGTGCGCCTTCGCTGACGACCTCCCAGTGTGCATTCAGCTCCCGTTTGATCGCTGCCTCATCCGCGTCGACGCGCGCCATGCCGCGGGTGAGATTCTTCCACGCCAGCATCGAATGGCCCAGGGCCGTGCCGAACGTTCTGCGGACGGTCGAGTCGGACAGGTCCCTCTGTAATCTGGATACTGTCAACTTCTCGCCGTAGTGGGTGAGGAGCGCATTTGCGACGCCGAGGTTGCCTTCGGCGTTCTCGAAGTCGATCGGATTGACTTTCTGCGGCATAGTCGAAGAGCCGACTTCGCCTTCAACCACTCTTTGTCTGAGGATTCCGTCGCTTATGTATCTCCAAATATCCTGCGCGTAGCCAATAAGGAGGGCATTGGTTCGTTTGACGGAGTCGAAGTAGCGGATCCAGTTGTCGTATGGCAGGATTTGGGTCGTGAGTAGGTTGGGCTCCAGATCATAACTTTGAACGAATTCCCTGCTGAATGACATCCAGTCCACTTGCGGCGCGGCGGCCTGCAGTGCATTGAAACTCCCGACGGCACCGCTCAGCTTGGCTTCGAATCTATGGCCGGCAATTTCCGTGCGGCATTTGAGGAGACGGGCAAGATAGACCGCGACCTCTTTTCCAAGGGTGGTCGGCACGGCAGGCTGGCCGTGTGTCCGTCCGAGGAACGGGAGGGCGCGGTGTTTTACGGCGAAGTCACGCAGGCAGTCGATGAGATCATCCAGGGCGGGTAGAAGCACCCGATCGCGCGAGTCTCTGAGCGCAATAGCCTGGGCGATGTTGCCGACGTCTTCAGATGTCAGGCCGAAGTGGATCCAGTGATGCAGTTCGGCCGGGACCTTTTCCCGCAGGAAATATTCGATGGCTTTGACATCGTGCCGCGTGACCTTTTCGTACTCTTGGATCTTGCGCGCGTCGTCGTCAGTGAATTCCCGTAAGTCGGACTGCCACATCGTACTCGCAGAGTAGTCCGACCTACTTTCGGCGGGAATAACACCTGTTTTGGCAAGCGCGGACAAATAGTCCAGCTCGAGGCGGGCGCGTGTCCGCATGAAAGCAAATTCGGAGAAGAACTCCCGCAGGGGTGCGGTTTCGTTCTCGTAGCGGCCGTCCAGGGGGGAAAGAGCGTGAAGAGCCATCGGCAAGCATTATAATTCGGGCGACCTGAATCTAGAGGAGTTCTCATGAAGATTTTGCCTGAAATGGCTTTGACGTATGACGATGTTCTGCTTGTCCCGCAATATTCCGACGTGGACTCGCGCCGCTCCCTTTCGACGAAGACCTGCCTGACCCGGAAGATTCCCCTGCAGGTGCCGATTGTCTCCGCAAACATGGACGTGGTCACGGAAAGCGAGATGGCAATTACCATGGCGCGCGAAGGCGGGATCGGCATCATCCACCGTTTTATGACGATCGCCGAACAGGCCCGTCAGATTGGGCGTGTCAAGAAGGCCGAGTCGTTTATTGTTGACCAGCCCATCATGATGAAGGAAACGAATACGGTGGGAGATTTGAAGCAGGTTGTGGACGAGACCGGTACGGGCGGAATTCTGATTCTGGATGAAGCCGCGAAGCTGGTTGGCATTGTTTCGACGCGCGATCTTCTGTTCGAAAACGATTCAAACAAACCTGTGACGGCCATTATGTCGAGGAATGTGCATACGGCCCCGCCAAACACATCCCTGAAAGATGCGGAGCGCTTGTTGCACGAATACCGTGTTGAAAAACTGCCGCTGGTGGATGAGGATGGCAAAGTGGTCGGGCTGGTGACCTTGAAAGACATCATGAAGATCACAAAATTCCCGAAAGCGACGAAGGATACAAAGGGACGCCTGGCCGTCGGCGCGGCGGTCGGGGTGCGCGACAAGGAAATGCGCCGCGTGGAGGCCGTCCTCGAAGCGGGCGCGGACTGCATTGTGGTGGACATTGCTCACGGTGATTCGCAGCTGGAAATCGAAATGATCAAAAGTATTCGGAAGGAATTTCCTCAGGCCCAGATCATCGGCGGCAATGTCGCAACGGCAGACGGAACCAAGAGTCTGATCGATGCCGGTGTGGACGCGGTCAAGGTCGGTGTGGGGCCCGGTTCGATTTGCATCACCAGGAATGTGGCAGGTTCCGGTGTCCCGCAACTGACCGCGGTGATCGAATGTGCGCAGGCGGCGCGTGAACACAAGATTCCAATCATTGCAGATGGAGGGAT
>JBAVVF010000367.1:0-1991 GCA_049697155.1 Anaerolineales bacterium | reverse complement strand
AGTGGTTCAATGGTGACAAGGGCTTCGGCTTTATCGAGCGCGAAGGCGGCAAGGACGTTTTCGTCCATTTCTCCGCCATTCAAAGCGCTGGTTTCCGCAACCTGCAGGAAGGCCAGAAGGTCGAGTTCACTGTTGAACAAGGCCCCAAGGGTCCGCAGGCGAGCAACGTTACCATCGCCAGCTAACTGGACAAAAAGAGAGCCCCGCAAACGCGGGGCTCTCTTTGATTCTTTTACCGATAGAGGCGGATAAGTCCTTTATCTGTGCAGCAACTGTCGGGTTGCTTTTTCAAGAGTTGTGCGAACCTCCTCGTCCGTGACATGCCTGAAGTCCTTGTACCAGCGGCTGACGCCCAGGAAAGGTTCGGGCGTCATGGCGCACACGATCTCATCGACTTCGAACTCCAGGGCGCTGCAGGTCTGCGGTGCGGCGGTGGGTACCGCGATCACGATCCGGACGGGATGTCCGGCGCGCACTCCGGCCATGGCAGCCCGCATGCTCGCACCTGTGGCCAGGCCGTCATCGGTCAGGATGACTGTTTTGTCCCGGATCTCCAGCGCCGGGCGGTTGCCGCGATAGTTGTGCTCACGGCGTTCCAGTTCCTGCAGTTCCTGCCGGGCGACGCGATTGATCATTTCATCGGGGATATTCAGCATATGAATGATGTTTTCGTTCAACACGCGTATCCCTCCCGAGGCGATTGCGCCGATCGCCAGTTCCTCCTGACCTGGCAGGCCGAGTTTCCGGACAGTGAAGATATCCAGCGGCGCATGCAGAGCCACGGCCACTTCATAACCGACCGGGACCCCGCCGCGCGGCAGGGCGAGTACGACCACGTCTGGGCGTCCGGCATAAGCTGATAATTTTTGAGCCAGGACTTTGCCTGCATCACTGCGGTCTTTAAATTGTTCCATCTTTCCTTCTTTCTTTCATGGTGCTGATCGCCCCCGCTTTATATTTGCCTTTACAGCGTTCCTCATGGAACTATAACCCCTGCTTTCGACGACGGGAAGGATGAAACATCCCTAATGAGGTAGGGTTTTGCCTGACATATGTACGGATAAAAAACCCGCCTCTGACGAGACGGGTTTGTCTTTTTTTACGGGAGTGCCGGGACTGCGGCTCCCTGCGGGTAGATCAGGTACACCGTTCCGCCGGAGGCTTGCAGCCAGAGCGGTTCGAACTCGGAGCGCAGGTACGTGCGCTGGACGCTGTCATTCGTGGGTGAGGCAGGATCGTTGATGATCAGGTTGCCAGCCGCGTCGAAGCCAACCAGCACGACCAGGTGCCCGTTCGTGGAGTCGACGCCCGAGCCGGTCAGATCGCCTGTGCCCCAGGCCACGGACATGATCACCGGCACGCCCGCCGCGACATACTCCTCGGCCCGGTCCAGGCTGGTGAAGCGGGCGACATAGCCCTCATAGCCGAACGTCGAGGCGTAGGCGGTGTTGAAAGGCCAGTTGCCGTGACCGTTGTAGACCCAGTCGAAGACACCCTCCACTGCGGCGCGGACGCGCGGCTCGCAGGGGCCGCTATCGCCGTTCAGATAGCCCAGCACCATCGAGGTCGAGGTGGGGCTGCACCACACGGAACCCCCATCCGGATAGACCATCTGCGAGCATTCAGGTACGTTGATCAGAGTATTCCATAGCGCGGGATTGCCGGCCGAAACACCTGCCGTCTTCGGTTTTTCGGTCGAATAGGCAACCGAGGCGTTTCGCAGGCTGGGCGTGGCGACGCCGTCCGCGCTGAAGAGACGGAGCTTGAGCTGGAACTTGCTGGTTGTCTCCTTTTTGTTCGAGGAAACGAACGTATCCGCGGCGACGTATCCATCCGTGTCGCCCTGGGATGCCACAGAATGGCGCCTGATCGTCGAATAGTCCGCGGCCCAGATGCCGAGGATGTACCATTTGCTCCAGCGCGTGCCGTACTGGGCGCGGAACTGGATCTCCACCCAGGAGCCGGCTGGGGTGGACGCATTCCACGAGGCG
>JBAVVF010000366.1:0-11782 GCA_049697155.1 Anaerolineales bacterium | reverse complement strand
AGCAGGACCAGTGCGACGGCCCAAACAATAACGAGTGTTACCACGGATGCGCCTGCATATTGCACCACGATGGGCGCAATGATCACGGAGACCAGGTTGACCACCTTGATCATCGGGTTGAGAGCGGGGCCCGCGGTATCCTTGAAGGGATCACCAACCGTGTCGCCCACAACACCCGCCTTATGTCGCTCGGAGCCTTTACCGGTGTTGTTCTTCAAATCCCTGGGCTCATCTTCGATGAGCTTCTTGGCATTGTCCCATGCGCCGCCGGAATTATTGAGGAACACTGCCAGCAGTTGACCCGAGACAATGATGCCCGCCAGGAAACCGCCAAGTGCCTCGACTTGCAAGGTGAGTCCCACCACAATCGGAGTCACGATGCCGAGTAACGCCAGGGAAACCAATTCCTTCTGCGCAGCAGTTGTGGAAATTTCCACGGCCTGGCGATAATCAGGCTTAACCTTGCCTTCCAGCACGCCCAGCTTGAACTGGCGGCGGACTTCCATCACAATCAATGAAGCCGCGCGCGAGACAGCCTGGATCGCAAACGAGGAGAACAGCCACGGCAGGGCGCCGCCAATCAACATACCGACAAACACCTGCGGAGCATCGACCCGTATACCCAGGGCCGAGATCAGCTGATCGGGCGCAACCCCCAGGCTGGTTTGAGCACGGGAAACGTCCACCAGGAATGACCCGAAAAGCGCCACTGCCGCGATCACGGCGGAGCCGATCGCCACACCTTTCGTAATTGCCTTGGTGGTATTTCCAACCGCATCCAGATCAGCCATGATCTGCTGTGCATCTTTTGTCGCTTTGTCGGTCTTTCCTGACCAGGCCATTTCGCCAATGCCATTGGCATTATCGGAGATTGGACCAAACGAGTCCATGGCAACGTTGTTACCGGTCAGGGTCAGCATACCAATACCGGTCATGGCAACACCATACAGAATAAACGTCGCGCGCTCGGTGGCTGCAACGCCCGGGATTGTGCCGAAGATAAAGATGGATGCGACGATGGTCAACGCGATCACAAGCACAGACCACACCGATGATTCAAAACCAACCGAAATACCATTGAGAATGAGGGTTGCAGGACCTGTATCGGCAGCTTTTTTGATGTCGTTCACAGGGCTTGCATGTGTCCCGGTGAAATACTCAGTCAGGCGGTCGATCAAAATCGCGAGAAGCACTCCCACACCGACCGCCGTCGGCAGACGCCACCAGCCGCCCCATTCGTCCATTGCAGGAGTATTCAAATAGAGTAATCCAGCAATGAAGAATAACGCGGCAGATATTGCAGCCGAGGTCAGGAAGCCGCTAAAAATGGCTTTCATGGCATCTATACTCTTGCCGGTCTTGCCAGCCTTGACAAAGTAGGTGCCGACAATGGATGAAAGTACGCCGATGCCGCGCACCATCAACGGGAAAATGATCCACTCGAGACGGCCCGTAATATGCCAGAGAGCCAGACCAAGAATAAGTCCCGAAACGATCGTCACTTCATAGGATTCGAAAATGTCGGCAGCCATACCGGCGCAGTCACCCACGTTATCGCCCACGAGGTCTGCGATCACGGCCGGGTTGCGCGGATCATCCTCCGGGATGCCTGCTTCCACTTTTCCGACCAGGTCCGCGCCGACATCCGCAGCCTTGGTGAAGATGCCTCCGCCGACGCGCATGAACAACGCCAGGAGCGTTCCACCAAAACCAAAACCAAGCAAGGCATCTGGTGCGGCAATGCCAAGAATGATGAAAATAACCGTGCCACCCAGCAGACCAAGACCATCGGTGAGCATGCCTGTGATCGTGCCTGCGCGATAGGCAATCCGCAATGCATCGCCAAACGATCTACGCGAAGCCGAAGCGACGCGCACGTTCCCTTGCACTGCCATACGCATGCCGATCTGACCGACGGTCAGCGAGAAACCAGCACCCATCACAAAAGCAAATGCGCGCGCAAGGCCGATGAGCAGCTGCACTTGGTTATACGCATCCGCATTTCCTTCCGGGGTCATGGATGCAACACATGCATCCACTGCCCCTTCGCCTACCCGTTGAATAGCGGCACAATGCCATTCAGAGGCTTCAGGCGAGGGCGGCACAATATAAACGGAAAAGAAAAGTGCAATGGTGAGGACCGCGATTAATGGCAAAATGGAGCGCAACTGCTTCCTTAAGTAAGCATCCGCTCCATCCTTGATCGCGCCCCAGACCTCCTGCATCTCTTTTGTACCCTTATCCTCACGCAGGATCTGGTTGCGCAGGAAAACCGCATACAAAAGGCCAATGATGGCGACACCCAAAACCGCCCAAATGGCGATCGCCTCGAAAGTTTGTAATCCTTGCATAGCATTCATGATTGGGTAACTCCTCCCGGGAAGTTAAAGTCTAGGCTTGCGCCTGAATAACAGGGGGATTTTACAGTCGCGAGAAATATGTGTCAAGAACAACAGAATTGTAAACTCCGGTTGACAACCTGTCTTGAATTTGATAAGATCTATCCACTTCAACTCCAAGAAGGAGAAAAAATGTTAGAGGAATTGGACACAAAAACAATAACAGAGACCCAGACGCCGGCCATTTCACTGTCAAGTGCGGCGTCTGATGCAGTGAAGAACATTCTTGCTGAACGCAACCTGGAAGGGTACGCCCTGCGCATCTATGTTGCCGGGGGCGGCTGCTGCGGCGTGAATTTTGGCATGGCCCTTGACAACAACTTCCAGAACGTGGATACCGTTTTCGAGTCGGAGGGTGTAAAGGTGGTGGTCGATGAAGTGTCGCTTGACTACCTGCGGGGCGCAAAAATCGATTTTGTCAACGATCCGGTGCACGGTGCCGGCTTTGCCGTCGAGAGCCCGAACGCTAAAGGTCACAGCCACGAAGATGGGGATGCCTGTGCATGCGGCGGCTCCTGCTCCTGCAATAGCTGACCGATATCCAATCAAACAAAAAAGACCGATCTTCGGTCTTTTTTGTTTTCCGGTTCAGCTTTCTGCAGCCCTGTAAATATTCACCTTCCACGCAGGTATGAAATTACGGCGCCGAAGAACCCAAATAGGCCCAGGCTGAGGATCAGCAATCCGGCTGGCACATTGGTCACCGCAGAGCTGGGCGCATCGGTAAACGATGGCAGATCAAGCGGCGGCGGAGGTGTGTACGTCGGCAGGCGCGTGGGCGTCAGTTGACCGATGAACGCGGCTTCGAGAGTTGGATTAATGGTAGGCGTCGCAAAGGGCGTGGGGGTGGGCGGGACATCGACCAGCGGCAGGAGCGCGCCCGGCGTCAGCTTGACATAATTGCCGTAGACCCAGCCAATTGAGCCGGGCACACCGGGATATCGAATCTGGATCCACTCCTCCCGGCCGCGCGCCCGTCCAATGGCCGGGGCGCTTTCATTTCCCAGCATTACACCGATGGATGGATAGTCGAAGGAGCTTGGGCCGGCGTAAACGCGGATGACGGGAATGCTCAGATCGACCGTGATCATCGGCCCCTCGGGGGTCCCCGTCACGGTCGCGACCGAACCGGTCGGCTGTTGAGCCAGGACCGGCGGCTGCCCCGGGCTGAATGCCCCCAGAACCATGATTCCCATGGCCGCAGCAATCCCAGCCAGCATCCTGATCCTGCGCAGCACTTTCATAGTAGGTGTACTCACTTCCGCAAAACGTACGATAAAAACAGCCCCAGCCCGCCGAGCAGCCCCAGCCCGGCTATAAGAATTCCGGACGGACCGCCGGAGCGCCCGGTGCTTTCCTCGGTGAATTGCGGAACCTGCAAAGGCGGCGGCGGAGTAAAAGTCGGGATGCGCGTTTGGGTGGGCTGAATGTTGAACGCCGCTGCAAGCGTCGGGTCGATGGTGGCTGTCATGAGCGGGGCGGGCGTTGGAGGGGCCGGCACGACCTGCAGCTCGCCGCCCGAGACCGAAACGTAGGCCGCGTACACCCAGCCGGTTCCGCCCAGGTACGAGATCTGGATCCATAGGCCCTCGGCCGATTTACCAAGTGCGGAAGCCGTGTCTCCCGGGTTCAAATGTCCGATCGGAGAGCCATAGTCCACGGTACTGGGGCCGGCCCGAACATTGACCCCGTCCGGCGGGTTTTCCACAGTGATGAACACTCCCGGGGGGGTTGCTACATCCTGGTACGCCTCGACCTGGACGGGAGCCAAAAACGCGCCGAAACCCAGTCCTGCCAGCGCCAACACGCCCAACAAAGTCTTAAACCAAATTCGTCTCATTGCGTAGATATTCTTTAGATATGAAATACGACGACAGATCGTCGTCGCTTACAAAGCGGATTATAATCCAAAACATGGACAGACGAATCTTTCACGGCAACATCAAACCCAATGATCTCGTGCATGCCTTAATGGCTGAATTCAACCGCGGCAACCTCTGCGCACAGGTGGTCGGGAACAAAGACAGGATGGCGGTCCAGATTGCCACACGGATGGGCACCCTGTCCGGCGGGCAGACCGCCCTGACGGTCAGCATTCAATCGGTCGAAGACGGGATCATGGTCGAACTGGGCCAGCAGGCCTGGCTGGGGGTGGCCGCGAGCCTCGGGCACACAGCCATCTCGGCCCTGCGGAATCCGTTCAGCCTGCTCGGGCGGCTGGATGATCTGGCCCAGGATATCGAAAACCTCCAGCTCGGTGAAAGCGTTTGGAGCGTGATTGCGCGCACCACGACAGCCTTGGGAGCGTCCCACAGCCTGTCCGAAAAGCTGAGTCGCGTCACCTGTGAGTATTGCGGATCCGCAAACCCGCTGGGTGAGGGCAACTGCCTGGCCTGCGGCGCCCCGCTGGGAGACGCCCATCCCACCACCTGCCGGAAATGTGGGTTTGCGGTCGCGTCGGAGGAAATGGTCTGCCCCAACTGCAGCGAAAAATTACATTAGAATTTTCGGCTCTCAGCCATTGTGCTATTAATCTGCAAGCCTGACGGCTTGCAGATTCTTCGTCTCCCTTCTATAATAACTCCCATAATCGGAGTGCCAAAGGGCTGAGGGCTTTTTATGAAGCTAAAATTAGATCAACTGGAAGCAAAGATTCAAAAACTGGTGGAGGATCAATTAGCCGGTTTATTGCCGGGCCTGAAACTGGAAGACCGTGTCATTCAGCGTTTGGCGACTGCAGTTAAAGAAAATATTGTCGAACAAAAAGACGACCGCTCGATCGCCCCGAACGTATTTACACTCATTGTGTCCGCTGAAACCTCCCCCATGTGGAAGGAACAAAGCACGATCGATGCACTGAGAAACATCATCACTACTGCGGTCCGGGATGTAGGATTAAAATTCGTCACACAGCCGACGATCATCATCACCACTGACGAGACATTCTCAGCAGAGGAGGTCAAGGTGGTTGCATCTCACCGGCTCGAACCGATGGCAGATACACAGGGCACTCAGATGCCGGCGCCGCCTGAGGAAACCGACGAAGGCGAGGTTGTGCCCGAAAACGCATTTCTGATCATTGAAGGGGTGAAGGTCTATCCCATCCACGAATCCGTTGTAAACATCGGGCGCCGCCTCGAAAACCAGCTGGTGATCGATGACCCGCGCGTCTCGCGCAACCATGCCCAGCTGCGCGCCATCAAGGGCCGCTTCGTTTTGTTCGATCTCAATTCGACAGGCGGGACCTTCGTGAACGGCCAGCGCACCAGTCAGACCGTTCTCTATCCCGGTGATGTAATTTCACTGGCAGGCGTGGCATTGATCTTCGGCCAAGACAACCCGCCTCCCCGCCCGGATATCACTCACACGGCACCGCTGGGAGCCGAGCCGAGCACCACCGACCGGCCAACCGCCGCGCTCGAACAGACTACGGTGGATCTCAAGAACGACAAGCACGACAAGCACAAGCAAGATAAATCCGAGACATGATCGCCACCGTTGTGCTCATCCTGCGACTGCTGCTGTCCATTGCACTGTATGCGTTTTTGGGGTGGGCACTCTGGACGCTTTTGCAGGAATTAAAACAACAAGGGGATAAATTATCGGCTCAGAAAACGCCCGTCCTCAGTCTCAATATCCATATGGAGCATGGCCGTCAGGCTGTGCGTTCCTTCACACAATCGGAGATCATGATCGGGCGCGACACGAATTGCGACGTTTCCATCATTGATGACGCCTTGTCGGCTCATCATGCCCGCCTCACCTACCACCACGGCCAATGGTGGCTGGAGGACCTGCACTCCACGAACGGAACATTGCTGAACAATCAGAAGCTATCCACCGCTGCGGTGATCATCACCGGCGATGAATTCAAATGCGGCCATACCCTCTTCGACGTTCACGTGGAAGAGAATGGCACCACGTCTCCCCAAGCAATCTAGTAAATCGGAGTCAACCATGACCGAGCAAGTTACCCTCGCGATCATTGGCGGTTCAGGCCTGTATGAAATGCCCGGACTGAGCGACACGCGTGAACACGCTATCGTCACACCCTTTGGCAAGACAAGCGCCCCGGTCGTCGTGGGGACATTGGAGGGCGAACGGGTTGCCTTTCTGGCGCGTCACGGAATCGGACATCACATCACGCCGGGCGAGGTTCCCTATCGCGCCAACATTTATGCCCTCAAGTCGCTGGGCGCCCAGCGGATCGTCAGCATCAGCGCCTGCGGATCGCTGCAGGAGGAATTCGCGCCAGGCCACATTGTGATCCCGGACCAGATCTACGACAACACCCACGGACGGGCCCGTTCCTTCTTTGGTGACGGGCTGGTCGCGCACATCAGCGTCGCGAATCCCTTTTGCGAGGATCTCTCCGATCAGCTGGAATCAGCCGTCGGCCAGGCGGGAGCCGTGACGCATCGCGGCGGGTCTTTCATCACCATCGAAGGTCCGCGTTTTTCCACAAAGGCCGAGTCGAGCACCTATCGTTCGTGGGGCATGTCCATCATTGGCATGACGGCTTCTCCGGAAGCATTCCTGGCGCGTGAAGCCGAGATCTGCTATGCCACCATGGCACACGTGACCGACTACGATGTCTGGCATGTCAGCGAGGCTCCCGTGACCGTGGAAATGGTCATCCAAACCCTGAACAAAAACACCGCCGTCGCACAGGAGGCAGTCCGCATCCTGGCGCGCAGCCTGAAGCACGAACGAGACTGCGATTGCGAGCAGGCTCTGGCAGCAGCCCTGATCACCCGCAGGGAGGTCATCCCGGCCGAAACCCGCCAGAAACTCGACCTGCTGGTCAGGAAGTATCTATAGGAATGAACAGAGTCATCCAGGCCAACCTGCTGAAGCTGGCGGCTGTCTTCCTCTTCCTGCAAACATTGATCATTACCCTCGCGCCGGCTGTCCGCGCCCGCAGCCTGGACGTGGACTATCGCCTGGCACAGTGGCTGGCCCTTCTCGTATGGGGACTCTGCGCCTGGCGCGCTCACGAATCCATCACCGAACGCCTTCCGGACGCCGATCCGTATTTGTTCCCCGCCACCGCACTCCTGAGCGGCTGGGGGCTGCTGACGGTCTGGCGGCTGGACCCCGATTTTGGTGCGCGTCAGACCCTCTGGCTGGGGATCAGCACGATCGCCCTGCTTGCAGGTCTGCGCCTGCCTGCGACTCTCGAATTCCTGCGAAAATACAAATACGTGATGCTGAGCGGCGGGCTGCTGCTGACCGCGCTCACGCTGATCTTTGGGACCAATCCAAACGGATACGGTCCGCGCCTGTGGCTGGGCTGCTGCGGGGTATATTTTCAGCCCTCCGAGCCGCTCAAGCTTTTGCTGGTGACTTATCTGGCTGCCTATCTTGCCGACAAACACCCCATCCATTCGAACACATTTCCACTCATCTATCCCACGTTTTTTTTGAGCGGGATTGCGATCCTGCTTCTGCTCTTTCAGCGCGATCTGGGCACGGCGACCATATTCATGACTCTTTATACGATCGTGATTTATCTGGCGACCGGTCGCAAGCGGGTCATTTTCATCAGCACGCTGACTTTGCTGCTCATGGGGGTTACCGGTTATTACTTCATCGACATTATTCGGGCCCGTATCGATTCGTGGCTCAACCCCTGGATCGATCCGGGCGGAGGCTCCTACCAGATCATCCAATCCCTCCTGGCCATCGCCAATGGAGGTCTGAATGGCCGCGGCCCGGGTCTGGGGAGCCCCGCGCTTGTGCCCGTTGCGATCTCGGATTTCATCTACGCAGCCATCGCGGAGGAAACGGGACTGGTCGGGAGCATTGGGCTGATCGCGATCCTGGGCATCATCCTGACGCGCGGGCTCCGCATCACCTTCCGGGCCCCGAACATGTTCCGCAGACTGCTGGCAGTGGGAATTACCGCCTACCTTGGCGTGCAGTCATTGTTAATCATCGGCGGGAACCTGCGCCTGCTGCCTCTGACCGGCGTGACCCTGCCTTTCATTTCCTACGGCGGATCGTCCCTGCTGACATCCTTTATTGCCCTGCTTTGTCTCCTGCTGATCAGCAATCATCTTGACGAGGAGCCTGCGCCTCTTCCCCAGTCGCAGCCTTATCTCGCGCTCGGCGCGCTTCTGTCGCTGGGGCTTTTCGCGGCCGCGCTGACCACCGGCTGGTGGGCAATCGTGCGCGGCCCCGACCTGACCACGCGGCCCGATAATCCGCGCCGCATCATCGAAGACCGCTACGTGCCGCGCGGCATGCTGCTCGACCGGGCCAACTCCATGATCAACACCACGGAAGGAGAGACAGGCAGCTATACGCGTGTCTATAAATATCCTGACCTGGCACCTGTGACCGGCTACAACCACCCGATCTATGGTCAGGCCGGACTGGAAGCTACGCTGGACGAATACCTGCGCGGACTGAAAGGCAACGCTGCCTCCACGATCTGGTGGAATCATCTGCTCTATGGCATGTCACCGGACGGATTGGACATACGCCTGAGCCTCGACCTGTATCTCCAGTATCGTGCGGATGAGATGATCATCGGACATCGCGGTGCGGTAGTTTTGCTGAACGCCGAGAACGGCGAGATCTACGTCATGGCGTCACATCCCACGTTCAACCCCAGCCACCTGAATGAGGTCGGTGCGCGGCTGAACAAGGATCCGGGCAAACCTCTCATCAACCGCGCCACACAGGGACTCTATCCGCTGGGGACCATGCTGGAACCTTTCACATCGGCGCTGTATGAGAATCAGACTTCCTCGCCGGAGGAATTGCAGAACGTCTATGAGACCTTCGGATTTCAGCGCGTGCCTGCCTTGCGGCTGCCGGTCGCCAATTCAGTGAGCGATCCGGAAGAGAATGATCTGCACGTCTCGCCCTTACAGGTCGCACTGGCTTGCGCTGCCTTGAGCAATCATGGCACCATCCCGGCGCCGCGCATTGCGACGGCGCTAAACACGCCCAGCGACGGCTGGATCACACTGCCGGCCCTGGACACGCCGGTCGAAGCGATCCAGGCCTCGGCCGCGGATGAGACGGCTCAATCCATGATCGTCGACGGTCAGAGCTACTGGGCGCACACCGGGCAGGCCGAGAGCGCCGAGTCACCCGTCACGTGGTTCATCGCAGGGACGCCGCCCAACTGGCAGGCCTCGCCACTCGTCGTGGTGGTACTGCTCGAAGAGAACAACATCCGGCTGGCGCATCGCATCGGTCAGGAGTTGCTGGTCGATGCGATGAATCCCTGAAATAAAAATGCCCCGGCTCATAGAGCCGGGGCATTTTCCTCTGAAAAGACTTACATTCCGTTGTCAACGTCTTTGGCCGAATAGCCGGGACCGCTTTTGAAGAAATCATAGTTCGGCTGGATGTCGGGGGTCAGATCGACGACTTCGCCAGCTTCCAGCTGTCTGGCAGTGTCCAATACAATGGGGCCGCCATGATGGTTCGTGCCCTCGAAGTGGCCGGTCAGACCAACCTTGCTGATGTATTCACCGCCCTTGGCAGTGTAGGCTGACGGAACTTCATCTTCAGGGAAAATGGCGGCATACGGGCATTCAGGCACACATGCGCCGCAGTCGATACAGGTATCCGGGTCGATATAGATCCAGGGCCATTCATTAAGCGGCTGACCAGGCACCATGCATTCAACCGGACAGACATCGATACAGCCGCGGTCACGAACGCATAAGCTGGTGATGATATGTGTCATTGAACTCTCTCCTTTTTGGGAAGATACTTGTGATTTTTGTTATTATATCTTGCTTGGAAGGACTTCGGAAGTCACTTTACGCCTTCTGTGATTCATGAAGTCTGTCAGCCACTGCTTCCCAGTTGACCACATTCCACCAGTTGGACACATACTCCGGCCGGCGGTTCTGATACTTGAGATAGTAGGCATGCTCCCAGACATCGATACATAATATCGGGGTTGTCCCATCAGAAAGCGGTGTGTCCTGGTTGGCAGTCGAAACGACCGCCAGCCCATCCCCCTTGCGGACGAGCCAGGCCCAGCCCGACCCAAAGCGGGTCGTGGCGGCCTTCTCGAATTCAGCCTTAAATGTCTCGAAGGACCCAAAAGATTTTTCGAGCGCCTTGACCAGTGCACCGCCGGGGGCCCCGCCCATTTTGGGCCCCATGATCTCCCAGAACATACTGTGGTTCAACGTGCCGCCCCCATGATTGCGAACTGCCATGCGGATATCCTCCGGCACAGCGTTCAGGTTTGAGAGCAAGTCTTCCAGAGACTTGCCCGCCAGTTCGGGATGCTTTTCCAGGGCCGCGTTAAGATTGGTGACGTAAGCCTGATGATGCTTGTCATGATGAATCGTCATTGTTTGCGCATCGATATAGGGCTCGAGCGCATCCACTGCATACGGAAGTTTGGGTAACTCAAAAGCCATGCTCCACTCCTTTTGGTTGGTCTGCTCCCCCAAAAACAGATTATTAGATAACTTCAGGAAAAATTGTAGCCTTTCCGAGGGCGCGTGTCAAGAAAGATATTCGATTTCTGCCAAAATGAATTTACAGGTATAATGCGCCTACCGGAAAAGCAGGCTGCAGCAAGACGGGATGTAATAGACCGGCCAGAGCATCGTTTTTAATTCTACCCGGGGTGACACGGAGCATGACTTGTACGCCAGTGTCCGTTCACGTTTCTATTTTTTAGCAGTAAATAGAAAGGTTTGGACAGATATGACCACAATTTCTTTTAAACGTTCAGGCGGGTTCATCGGTCAGGGTATGAGACT
Organism: Anaerolineales bacterium; assembly: GCA_049697155.1. Classification (GTDB taxonomy): domain Bacteria; phylum Chloroflexota; class Anaerolineae; order Anaerolineales; family Villigracilaceae; genus Defluviilinea. The sequence continues at coordinate 636 of JBAVVF010000366.1, read as the reverse complement.
CCAGCTCGATCTCAGTCGACTTCCGTCCAACGATGCGCGCGCAATCACCCGCCTGATCGAGCAGGCGGAGTTCTTCAACATCCCCGAAAATCTGATCGTCAAGTTCAATCCGGAGGAATACCAGTACACCATCACCGTGGACATGGGGATGGTCAGCCATACCGTCCGCACCAACGACACGACCATGCCGGCTTCCCTGCGCCCACTCGTGGATGAATTGTCTTCGCTGAAGAGTGTGGCCGGATAGGTTGAACAATGCGGGCTGGCAGCCTGCTTCACAACCTATACAAAAAAAAGGACAGGCGCCGGTTGACGCCTGTCCTTTTTGATTCATCTGTCATTGCGAGGAGGGACGCTTTGCGTCCCAACGAAGCAATCCCATATACGATAAGTGAGATTGCTTCGCCCTTTGGGCTCGCAATGACAGGAAGCTTAATTTCCACACGGCGCGACGTTGCGCCAGTTGAGGACCGTGTCGTTCACGGCCTGTATGCCAGTGATGCCATAGCTCAGGGTAAGCAAACGGTTGCCAATCTCATCGCAGCTTGCGCCCTTTTCCACATGATCCCAGTCACCCAGGGTGAATTTGTATTCGATCTGGGTTGACTCGAAGCCGGTGAGGGTGATGGTCCAGTG
>JBAVVF010000365.1:0-3394 GCA_049697155.1 Anaerolineales bacterium | reverse complement strand
GTTCTCTGTGGTGAGTTGACTGGATTGACCAGTATCGGCGCCTGTTGCGCTACTCGTCAGCAGGATGACGGCTACCAGGATCAGGCAGCCGCCCAGGATCGTGATAGTTGCCAGACGTTCGCCGAAGAGCCAGCCGGCCAGCAGGACCGTGACCACCGGCTCCAATGTCGAGAGCAGGGATGCATTGGTGGGACCGATGCGTTCCAGTCCCGCCAGGAAGGTGGCCACCGGGATGACGGTCGCGATCAGGACGATGCCCGCAATTCCCAGCCAGCCCGTGCCTGTGGCAGGGAAATGCGCGCCGTTGACTCCGGTCAGGACGCCATACACGACCGCCGCGGATGCAAAGATCACCAGAGAAGATTGCAGCGCCGAAACATGTTTCATCACATTTGTTCCCACGATGATGTAGACCGAGTAAATGAGTGCGGAGGCGACGGCCAGCAGGATGCCGGTCAACTGCCCGCCGGCCGGGTCGACGGTCAGGGCGGTCCCGATCAGGGCCAGGATGAGGGCGGCGATCTTGATCCCGGTTACTTTTTCCCGCAGGACGATCACGGACAACACGAACACGAACATCGGATAGAGGTACAGGAGCAGCGCGACCAGTCCCGCCGAGGCATACTTGATGGCGCTCAAATACGAAAACGACTGCCCCACGTATCCCAGCGCGCCCATGCCGATCAGCTGCAAAAGGATTTTTCCACGAGGCAAAGGTTCGCGGCGCAGCAGCAGGAGGAAGGTCATGGTGACGGCGGCGAAGCTGAAGCGCAGGAACAGCATCGTGAACGTATCCAGGCCGTCTGCGTAGAGCAGCCTTCCAAAGATGGCCAGGGTCCCAAAGGATGCAGCGGATATTGCGATAAGCAGGATGCCGGTGAGGCGTTGCATATGTGACTCGGTTCGATGATGGATTTCCGCCTACTATAACACGCCCCGTTTGTGCGCGATCAAATCAATCCGTATCTATCTGTGGTCAGCAACTGGAGCCAAGTCACCTGAACGTCCGGAAAGCTTGACAGCCCGGTGACTAAAACCGTTCCATATCTCCTGTGGATAAACGATCGCATTCGTGCCCGGCAGCTGTTCCATGGCAAGCCCTGTGTTTAGGTCGATACCAATCTGCTTGTAAGCCTTGTAGGCAAGCTGGCTGCAATAGAAGGACTCCTCCGTCTCTGCGTTCAGGAAATTCAGGTTGTAGGGCTTGCCGACCTGTGCCAGACAATACGCCGCGACCGCGCTGCGCAGCTCGAACTCTTCCCCTTCGGTAAGACCCAACTCATCGAGCGGAGAGGCAACCCCGTAGAAAGAATCGAACAGCATTCCGCGCTGACGGGCCATGCGCTCGGTGTTCCAGTGGCCGCGCGGAACGTTGAACGTAATCACGCCGCGCGCACCCGCCTCGATGCATCTGCCGTTGGGACCTGCGTAAACAGCCACATGATCGACATCCCCGGGCACGAGCCGGCCGACGAGACGCCAGAACTCACCGGGCAGGATGTCCGGCTTGCCGTTCATCGTACAGATGATGTCGCCGGTTTGCAGGCTAAGACCTTCGATTTGATACGTGTAAACCATTTTTCTCCGTACTGATTATACGGGGATCCTCCGATTTCGTTTCAGCCGATTGTCCCCAAAAGTGACTGCAGAAATTCCCGAATCCGGCCGGCCGTCTCGGACCACTTTGGCTGGCGCAGATAACGTTCCCGCGCCGCCAGGCTCATGCGGATCAAAACGTCCCGATCCTCATTCAGGACCTTCAGCCGGTTGGCCAACCGACCGGCATTTCCCGGCTCGACCAGGAATCCGTCGATCCCGTCGCTGACGATCTCCCCCGCCGCGCCAGCCGTCGTTGCGATGGCGGGTAGACCGAAGCACATCCCTTCCAGGTAGACGATCCCGAAGCCTTCGTAACTGGAGGGGACGACCAATACATGTGCCTGCCTGAGTTTCTCGATTAAAGGTTCTCGGTCGAGTGATCCGTGAAGATAGACGAAAGAGGAAAGATCATTGCGTGCGACGAGATCCTGCATTTGTTTTTCATAGGACGGCTCGGAGGTTTGCGAGCCAACGATGTCAAGGATAAAGGATGAAGGCTGAAGGGCGAGAAGTGCCTCAAGCAATGTGTGAAGCCCTTTGCGCTCGATGACATTCCCCAGAAACAGGATTCGGAAGGGATTCGCCTGTGCACGGCTTCTGATCTCTCCTTCCGAAACTGGCTCTCCGAACCGGTCTGTCGGCGGGTAGGCAATCATGTCCGATTTTCTATTCTCCAGCAGGCTATTTACGGTTTTCTGCGTCGTCTCTGAATTGAAAATGAACCCATCCACCGATTGAAGATACTTCTTCTCGATCACGCGATAGAAAGCATTCTGCCACCTTGACCTCAACTCGGAACAGCGCAGATGATGGACTATCGAAACAATGGGATAGGGATGCTTTCCCCGGTTTGCACGGATCAGGGATGGATGGTTGAGTTCGTCCTGGATGAGGATATCAAATCTCTGATGGAGAGGAGATTGCTTCGTCGTCGCTTTGCTCCTCCTCGCAACGACATGAGGAAGCCGAAAGTAAAGATTGTCGGTGAGATGGGCGGCGTAATTTCGCCAGGGCAGGGAGATGATCTCGACGGTATCCCCCTGTGCGTGCAGATATTCGACCAGTTTACGATCATATAGATATCCGCCGCTGAGGGTATCGAGCGAACCGTAAATAACCAGGCCAAGTCTCATAGTTTCCTGGTTTTGTGGTTGTGTGGTTTCATGGTTGTGCCGTTCGTTGTCATTGACCCTGGATGACCTTTTGCAGCCTCGCAGCCATTGAACTACCGAACTTCCAAACTACCCAACTATCCAACTACTTAGCTCTCTGAACTACATAGGCCGCCCAAGCGGACTCGTTCTCCCACAGTACGACCTTCATCATGGAAATGTTCTTTGCTTGGATTCTCTCAGAGAGCGTGGTGCATAGGATGCGCGCGAAGTGTTCCAGGGATGGGTTCAAGCCCTCGAATTCCGGCTTGTCATTCAACATCTGTTCCTTGTAGTAGCCTATAATCTCGTCCAGCTGGCTTTCCACATCGACGATATCCACGAGATAGCCGTGCGGATCGAGTTCGTCCCCTCCGAGCTGCAATTCCAAAACGTACTGGTGCGAGTTCGGAAAATTCTCAGGGCCCCAGTCCCCGCCGATCAGGTAGTGCCTTGCGATGAAATCCCGCTTTACTCCGAGTGTGTACATAAGGTGCTCCAGTGTCAGGTGTTAGGTGTCAGGTTAGGGTTTGACGGCGCGCATGATGTGGTGTCCGTCGTGTTTGGTCACGGGCATGGCAAAATCAAAGGCGTCGATGGCAGTGCAGTAATCAAGATCCGATTCTGGAAAATCAGGGAAATTG
>JBAVVF010000364.1:0-2076 GCA_049697155.1 Anaerolineales bacterium | reverse complement strand
ACACCGGCATACACGATCACGCCGTTGTCGATATGCGGTTCGTATTCCTCGCGCTCTTCGATGGTGGTCTCATGCTCGTCGAGGTCGTCGTAATCGGCGAAGCGCTGCACTTCCTGCCGGACCAGGTTGCCGTAGGGCATCGGGTGGCGGATTGCCGCGACCTTGTAGCCCATCTCGCGCAGGATGAGAGACACCCGCCGCGTCGTCTGGCTCTTGCCTGATCCCGTCCGGACCGCGCAGACCGACACGACCGGCTTGGTCGACTTGACCTGGGTGTAGCGGATGCCCATCAGGCGGAAGTCCGCGCCGGCCGCATTGACAATGCTGGACTTGTGCATCACGTACTCGTACGGCACGTCGCTGTACGCGAACACGACCTGCTCGACGCCATGCTTCCTGATCAGGTCGACCAGTTCCTCCTCGGCATGGATCGGGATGCCCTTCGGGTAGAGCGAGCCGGCCAGCTCGGGGGGATAGACGCGCCCTTCGATGTCCGGGATCTGGGTCGCAGTGAAGGCTACGACTTCGTAATCCTTGTTGCCGCGAAAGAACGTGTTGAAATTATGGAAATCACGTCCCGCCGCGCCCATGATAAGAGTTTTGACTGGCATAGGATTCTCCTATTCATAAAGCCACACTGAGGACAGTGTCCGGATCGGCTCCGCTTTGGTTTTGAGCCTCTCCGTTTTTACCCAGGTGACATTTACACACAAGATTCTAAATAAAACAGGCTAAACGTAAAGATAACGTTTAGCCTGTTTCTTACATGACCTAAGGGGCCTGGATGTCGAGCAGCCGCAAAGCATTTGCAAGGATCTGCTTTGCGGCAGCGACCAGACGCAGGCGGGCCTGCCGGGTGTTTTCCGCCTCGCTCTGCAGCACCGGGACCGCATGATAGAAGGAATGAAAGGCAGTTGCCAGATCATACGCGTAGGCTGCCATCAGCAGCGGCCGATATTCGTCAGCGGCCTGCTGCACGGTATTTGGAAAGCGCGAGAGCAGTTCGATGAGCTCGATCTCGTGCTTCGTCAGGTCGTAGTCAAACATGGAAACGTTTGAACGCTCGAACGCCTGGGCGTCGGCCTTCTTCAAAATTGAGTTGGCACGGACATGCGCGTTCTGAATGTAGGGTCCGGTTCGGCCATCGAAGGACAACGCCTCGTCGATCTTGAAGAGAATATCCTTGTTGTTGTCCACGGATAACATGGAATAGGTAATCGCGCCCAGACCGATCTGGGTCGCGATCTCCTGGCGCTGGGCGGCGGGGATATTTCCGCTTTTCTCCGATTCAACCGCCAGCACACGCCGCACCGCTTCGTCGGCGACATCCTTGAACAGGACGACGCGTCCCTTTCGGGCAGACATCGCCCCTTCCGGCAGTGTCACATATCCATACGGCAGGTGATAGCATTTGGAGGCCTGCGGAAAGCCCCACAGTTCAAGGATTTTGAACACCTGCTGGAAGTGCAGGCTCTGGCGGAAGTCGACCACATATACAGACCGGTCGACGTGATACTGCTCGAACTTCTGCTTGGCCAGCGCCAGGTCCTTGGTCGAGTAGAGGGTCGTGCCATCGCTGCGCAGGATCACCATCGTGCGGTATTTTTCCTTGGTCAGGCCAAGCTTCTCATCGATCTTGACGATCACGGGCCCGCCCTGGGGGCGTTCATCTTCGGCAATGCCTTTCTGGATCAGCTCCTCGACGATGGCCTTTGAGGGCTCATCCACTTCCGATTCGAAGAACCAGACGTCCATCTCGATATCGAGGGTCCGCAGGATATCGCGGAATTCCTCCAGGCTCCACTCACGCGTCAGGCGCCAGACCTCGCGCACGTGTGGGTCGCCCGCATCCCACTTGCGGAGCATTTCACGCCGTTCGGTGTCGTACGCTTCACGCTGGGCGGTCTCTTCGGGCGTCTCGTTCTCTTTCTTCTCCAGCCGGGCGATTGCCTCGGTGTAGATCTTTGCCAGCCACTGTCCGCGCTCGTGAACCCCCTCGGGTTCCTGTCCCTTATAGAACTTGTCATAGGCCCATACGACGGTAATGACGCTCAGACCGATATCACCGGGATAGGT
>JBAVVF010000363.1:0-5750 GCA_049697155.1 Anaerolineales bacterium | reverse complement strand
CTATGAAGGCTACACAGTTGATACGGCAACCGACGGCCGGATGGGATTGATCCTGGCCCGCGACCATACACCCGACCTGGTCATCCTGGATTGGATGCTTCCGGGCATGGACGGTCTGGAGGTCTGTCATCGCCTCCGCACCGGTGGTTCGATTCCGATTCTGATGCTGACCGCCAAGGACACCGTGCAGGACCGCATCCAGGGTCTGGACGCGGGTGCCGATGATTACATGGTCAAACCGTTCAATCTCGACGAGCTCCTGGCGCGGGTACGTGCCCTGCTGCGCCGGACCCAGCCCGAACGCGTGCCGGTCCTGAAGTTTGCCGATCTCACCCTCGATACCGGCTCGCGGCAGGCCTCGCGCGGCAATCGCTCCATTTCCCTGACTGCAAAGGAATACGAACTGCTCGAGCTGTTCCTGCGGCATCCCAAGCAGGTCCTGACCCGCGAAGTGATCTTTGACCGCGTCTGGGGCTATGATTTTGGCGGGGAAAGCAACGTGCTCGAGGTCTACATCCGCTACCTGCGCCAGAAACTGGAGGGCGAAGACGAACCTCGCCTGATCCACACGGTGCGCGGGGTGGGATACGTGCTGCGCGAAAACCCCTAAATCCTGATCGTCCACTCTAAACAACCGTGTCCCTCCGGCTCCGCCTGACTCTGCTCTATTCCACGCTCATGGGCGGAATCCTTCTCGTGATCAGCGCGGCGGTCATTATCGTCGTCACAGCACTGTTGTTCAACAATACGGATGATACGCTTGAGAACGCGTACCAGGTCATCCTCGACAAGATCACGGTCAATCCCCTGGGCAGGATCGAAACAAGTCTGAAGTCCACCGATATTAGTTCGGATGTCTACATGCAGGTCTGGGGGCTGGATGGGGCACTGCAAACAAGTTTTGGGGCCCTGGAAAACTTTGTCGATACATCCTTTGATCGGGATGCCCTGCGGTATGGGCATCCCGTTTTCCGTGATCTGCGGGGTACAGACTGGCATATCCGTGTACTGACCGTGCCTTTGCAGCAGGGGGAGCACGTGATTGCCGTCCTGCAGGTGGCGGCCAGCCTGGAGGTCGTCGATACCGCCCGCACGAATCTGACCGATGTGCTTTCGATCATATGGATCGTCGCCGTTCTTTTCTCCGGTATTGTGGTCTGGTTCACGTTGGGGCAGACCCTCAAGCCGCTGGGGGCCATCACCGAAACTGTCGAACAGATCAACCGCGCAGACGATCTCTCGCGCCGCATCCCCTACCAGGGGCCGCAGAGTGACGAGATTGGCAACCTGGTCGGTTCGTTCAATCAGACCCTGGAGAGGCTTGAAGCACTTTTCACATCGCAGCAGAGGCTTCTGGCAGACGTCAGTCATGAGCTGCGGACTCCGCTGACCGTCATCAAGGGCAACGCCGACCTGATGCGCCGGATGAAGAGCCTGGATGAAGAGTCCCTGACGAGCATCGATCAGGAAGCGGGGCGGCTGACCCGTCTGGTCGGCGGGCTGCTGCTGCTGGCCCAGGCCGAGTCGGGCAAGCTGGCACTCAACATGAAACGCGTGGAGCTGGATCTGCTCGTCACCGAGGTTTTTCAGGAAATGACCATCCTGGCCGGCAGCCGGGTCCATCTGCGGCTCAATGATATCGATCAGGCCTACGTTAATGGCGACCGCGATCGTCTCAAGCAGGTTTTCATCAACCTGGTTGCGAATGCAATCCAGTACACACCGCAGGGTGGCGAGGTCTTCCTGAGCCTCGAGAAGATTGGGGAGCAGGCCCGCCTCATTTGCCGGGATACCGGACCGGGCATCCCCGCCGAAGACCTGCCTCACATCTTCGAGCGCTTCTACCGGGCGGAAAAATCACGGACGCGCAGGGAGACCACAGGCTTTGGCCTGGGTCTCTCGATTGCGAACTGGATTGTGGAACGTCACGGGGGCAGGATTGAGGTTAACTCCCAGGAGGGGAAGGGGACGACCTTTGCGATCTGGCTCCCCCTGTACAGCAATAGCAGTAAACGCTAACCGGTAGATTAGGGGATGCCCAAACGCTGCGCGGCCTGTCGGCAGAGCCCGGCTCCATACTTTTGATACCACTCTGTCAACATGGTACTTGAAGTCGCGCCGCTGCGCGCGTCCTCGTAGATCGGTGCGCCATACAGCACGTACCGATTGGTTTCCGACGGCCACGTCCATTCACTCCGGGCGATCACGCCGATGCCGCCGTTGTAACCGGCCAGGGCCAGGCGTGCGTTTCCGCCTCCGGTCTGGAGGGAGCGTGAAAGATAATTCAAACCGCGCAGCGCATTTGTTTCGGGGTTATAGGGATTTTCACCGAACCGAAAGTGAAACGGCATGACCTGGAACAATCCCATGGCTCCCGAGCGTGAAGTGGCGCGCGGATCTCCGCAGGATTCGATCTGCATGACCGTGGCTGCCAGATTTGGGTCCACTGATGCGGTGTTTGCCCAGCGCACAATGTCACTGCCCCAGTGCTGGATTTCCTTCGTGAAGATGGGTGAGATGCCGCTGGAAGAGGTCGTGTTATCGGAGGAGAAAGACCAGATCGGAGTCGGGGCTGTTTCTCCGACAAGCTCCATGGAAAGTGCCGAGTCTTGCGTGGGAGAGACCAGACTTTGGGTGACTGCAGCCGGGGCGGGCGGGACGGAATTATTCACCGGGGGTGCCGAGGTCTGGAGCAGCATGGTCGAGTTGTTGATGGGCAGTGCCGCACCGGAGAGGGGTGACCGCAGGGCAAGAAACGCGACAAAGCCTGCAATCACGAGGGCTGCAAGCGGCGGCAGGATATAAAAAGATAAACAGCCGCTACCAGTTTCAGAGGCCGCGGCTGTTTGCCAGTCGTCTTGATCTTGGAAGCGAGCACGGGGCATAGTTGGGTTCCTCAATTTTCGGTAAGGGACCCGAGCTCGAAATGAGTTCGGATATTAAGTTGTAATTTTGGTCGAGCAGAAGCGCAAAATACAGTTGGTAAAAATTTACGCGTCGTAGGCTCGGTCGTTGTTGCGTTCGTTGTTGTTGTTATTCTGACCATAAAGATTGTGATAGGTTGGCTCCGGCCGGGCAAACGAAGTCTGCTGCGGGGGATTGGCTTTGGGCGCGGGACGGAACGTCGGGCCGCCCTGCACCGGGCGGTTCAAGCTGGAGGCCGAACGGAGGATGGGCTGGGATGATTGGGCAGGTCGATACGACTGCTGCATGGCCGGGCGAGGACTGTTGTGGGAGCGCTGCTGATCGGTCGTGAAGAGGCGGTCACCCGCAAGCGAGAATGTGCCAATGATCAGGACGCGGACCAGCAGGACCATCGCGGCCACGAAGACCGGAACGATCTTTGTCATGGTCGCGGCACTGACCACACCGCTGCCGGAGGCGCTGGAGTGATTGACAATGGCGACGGACACACCCCACCAGGTGAGAGTGGCATTGAATGCCGCAGCCAGAAACCAGGCACCGAAGAGATAATAAATCTCTTTGGGTTCGTCGGCGCCCTGTTCCGGGGTGAAGATGCGGGCGATCCCGGCAAAGTCAATACCGCAGAACGCCACTGCCAGGATGGTTGCCCAGCGGAAGCCGGCAAACATCAGGTCACCCAGCACATCCCTCAACGCAAATTGTGTGGTGCTGAAGTTGAAGATTTCGAATGCAAGCAATGCACCCATAATCATCATTCCCCAGGCTGCACCGCGATTGAAACGGCGCCCCTGGGTCAGGTCACGAAACAGAGCGGCAAGCCCGCCTCTACGGTACGTAGTCATCTCGACCTCCTTTGTCGGGTAAAGGACAACTGGTGTCGATTATAGAACACTTGTTCTAAAACTGTCAAGGTTTGGAGAAGATCTGGTCCGTTTTTGACTATCCCAGTTTTCGTCTTTGGTCGGCCCGGTAGGCTTTGGCGATCTGCGCAGCCAGACGTGCGTTATTTCGCAGTAATGCCAAATTCGCCTGCATCGACCGCTTTTTGGTCAGATCGCTGATCCGCTCGAGCAGGAAGGGCGTCAGATCCTGGCCGTGGATACCCTGCGCGTCCGCCTCGACGACGGCCCGCTCGATATGTGGATCGATCTCCGAGTTCGGAATGGCATCCGCTTTGGGGATGGGATTCGCCACGAGGACGGCGCTCTGCAGTCCCATGCTCCAGTGGGCCTGGGCGAATTCGACAACCTCCTGAGGGGTCTCAAGGGTTACGCTAACATCCAGTCCACTCTTGCGTGAGTAAAAGGCCGGAAAATCATCCGTACCATACCCGATAACGGGCACACTCATGGTTTCGAGATATTCGAGCGTGGCGGAGAGATCAAGAATAGCCTTTGCCCCCGCACATACGACGATCATTGGAATGCTTGCCAGAGCCTGTAAATCTGCCGAGACGTCAAACGTGAACCCGCGGTGGACGCCGCCGATTCCGCCGGTGGCAAAAATCCTGATATCCACCTGTTTGCAGGCCAGCATCGTGCCTGCGACGGTGGTGCCGCCGCAGGCCTCTTCTGCGATCACCGTTGCGAAGTCGCGTGGACCCACCTTATAGACTTCGCGCTCACTCGAAAGCCGGTCAAGCTCCCGTTCGCTCAGACCGATATGAAGGTAGCCATCCAGGAAGGCGATGGTAGCAGGCGTGGCCCCTTGTTCCCGGATGGCGCGCTCCATGTCGTTGGCCAGTTGCAAATTCTGGGGACGCGGCAAACCATGTGTCAGGACGGTCGACTCAAGGGCAACAATGGGCAATGAAATGTTCATTGCCCGTTTGACTTCGCTGGACTTTACCAAAACCTCGTCGAGATGGGTCATGACACGAAATGGCCAAACATATTCTTGATATGTGCAATGGCTTCCTCGATACCTGGCGGGACAGCCTCCCCCTTGGCGCGCATAAAGTCGGCGGCCTCAAGCAATTGCTGGTGGTATGCCAGCAACAGGGCTCGCATGGCTTTTGTCTGTTCCTGTTCATCGCCGGAAGCCTGCCGGTAGGCCGCAACCGGCACGTCCTGAATCAAGGCAACCAGCCTCTGCAAAATGGCTTCCTTATCAAGGTTCGCCAATATTTCCGGACTTTCCCGGTAGAGATTCTCGTTGCTGAGCTTCCAGGCTTCCAGATGTCTTTCGGGAACGATCTCGCCGGGCGTCTTCCAGGTGCCCACGCCGATCCAGTGCAGTTCCACACCGCCGCTGCGGGAGCGCCTTGTAAATTCCTCTGCAAACTGCGTAAACAGGTTTGTGATCTTGGTGCGCGGCTGGAAAACAGGTTGGGCGGCCTGTTCGTTTGAAACAAGAAACTCCTGATCCGTGTGAGTTAACTTTTGAACCTGCTCGACGATTTTCTCCTCCCTTTGTTTCCATTTTTCGAGCTCCGGCATCCCGATGCCGGCCAAATAAGCTGTCAGTTTATGTTTGCTCATAAAATCACTAAGCTCGACCCGGATGAGCAGGATCATCTTGTGGATCCACGAAAACTCATATGTGGATGGATTGGGAAGTTCCGGTGTGACGCGTGAGGTGGCCTGATAAATAATCTGTTCGATGGCTTCCCTGCTGAACGGATAGGGATTGTCCACAGACGGTTTTACACCGCCGCGATGGACGCTGAACATGAGTCTCACATCCGTCGCGGTGACCGGGATGCCGTCCAGGCTGCGACTCTTTACGGACGGCGATTTGAGATCCTGGTCGCGCAGGTCAACGTAGTGATCGCGGATGTCCACGGCCTGGCGGAAGCGCTCGAACCCTTCCAGCGTGGCCATTCC
>JBAVVF010000362.1:0-1883 GCA_049697155.1 Anaerolineales bacterium | reverse complement strand
ACTGCGGGCCCACGCCACCAGAGCATTTAATCCAAAGGGCGCGGCGGCCCACCAGTAGAGCTGGAAGGCTGCCCCGGCATGAAAGAAGCTGCCGCGCGACCCGGCAAACGGAAAGATCACCGTCATCACCACAAACAGGATCAGCCACCCGGTCACGGCAAGCTTCGTCCGCAGATCATTCCGCAGCTGCCAGAGCCCGATCAAAATAAGCGGAAAGAGGAAAATGCCGCCCTGGGCCGCAAAGGCATTGCTGAGGTTGGATGAAAAGGCCCGGACGCGGTTTTGGAGAGCCAGATCCCAGCCGGACTGCAAAAACAATTCACGCGTCAGGCTTTCGGGTGGATAAATGAAGGTTTGATTGTAATTTTGCAGCCAGAGCAGACGTCCCCCGCCCGGAGTCAGCAGGGTGCCGAAAGTACTCAGATTGCGCGCATGCCAGAATCCCATAGTTAGCAGATAGCCTGCAATCACGAACAAGCCTGCAGGGAGGATAAGGGCGAACCATTCCCTGAGAGTCCTGCGTGTCCCGTCATCTTTCCAGGCGGCCTTCCACATCACCGTCAGACCCGCGAGCCCCAGCCAGAGCAATCCATCGCTGCGCGCCAGGGTCATGAGCCCGGCCAGCGCGCCCAACGTCACGGGAACCCACCGCTGACGGCCCGGTGCCAGGAATAAAAACATCCCACCCAGGAGCATGAACAGGGCATAATTGTCGGGAACGGGCATAAAGGGCGCGTAGTACAGCGAAAAGATGGATAACAATCCTGACGTCACGGCCAGCGACGTCTGGCGGGAAAGCCGAAAGGCGAGAACGGCCGTCAGCAGCGGCACGCAGGCCGAAAGGAGAATGAACGGCGCGCGCCCGGCGGCGTAGGTCGACTGGCCGGCGATCCACATCCCGAACGCAGACACGATCGAGGCCAGCGGCATCCAATAGGTATGGGAAGGATGAGGCAATCCGGCCGGACCATCCAGATAGTTCCACAGGTAAGGTTCGGTGAAGCCCTTCCCCTCTGCGAGTTGGACACCGCCTGCAAAATAATAATCGGCATCCATGTAACCGGGCAGGGACTGAAAGAACGAAACCGCGAGAGGCACGATCAATCCGAGAGCGAACAGGGCCGCATAGTGACGCCAGTTCATGCACGTCCTCCGATCTGGTCGAACCATGTGCGCGGGGAACGGAACGCCCACCAGCGCATCCAGTAAAGTCCGAGGATCGCCGCCACCGGCGGGAGCACAGCAAGCAGGTCCGTGTAGAGCGGGTCGTAAATGAACACCGTCCGAAAATATAAAACAAACGGAATGAACACCGCCAGCAACACGATCAGGACAATCATCCAGACGCGGCGGCGCGGCCAGCGTTCCCAGACGAGCGCCACAATCAGGACGAAGGGCAGGAGCAAAACCACGTGATTGGATGGGAAGATCGCAAAACCCATCAGCGGGGTGACTGCCAGGGAAAGGGCCGCCGCCCAGACGATACGCCGAAAATGCGCATCGACCGAGCCGAGCCATTCGATAAAGACGAGGATGCCCAGAACGATCGAAACGATCCCGCCCAGCGGGAGCTCTGCATCCGGATACCAGGTGGACAGGATGTAACCAAGGTTGAGGTTCGCACTTCGATACCAATCGGCAAGAACGGCACGAATATAAGGAAGTCCCCAGCCCGGATAGGCCAGAAACGACACGATCAGCAGTACAAAGAGTGCCATGCCAAATCCGAGCAGTACATTCCAGCGATGATTGGCCAGGACAAGGACCAGGATAAAAAGAAAGAACAGCGCGCTCACTTCCCATTGATACGCGACCAGGAGCAGAAGCGCACCTGCCGGCTCGTCGGAGCCCGAACGCAAAGCCAGCAAAATCCACAGATACAT
>JBAVVF010000361.1:0-2714 GCA_049697155.1 Anaerolineales bacterium | reverse complement strand
GCCCCGGCCTGCGCCGACCTCCTCCTTTCCATCGATGGGAACACGATCCTGCGCCGCCTCGGCCGCAATCTCACGCCGATGGTGGTCCATCGTGACGACGCGCTCTGGACGGAAATTCCCCACAAGGGTTTGAAAGCCAGCACGAAGCTCTGGACCTGTGTGCCGCTGGTGATCGGTCAGCGGCTGATCGGTGTGGTGACTCTCTGGCGCAGTGCCGCCTTTATCAGCGATGAATGGAGCCGCCTGACCGACCTGGCGACCCAGGTCGCCCCGGCCATCGAAACGATCATCACCTTTGCTGAGATGGCCGGGCATCTGCGCCGCCTGGCCATGTTGAACGATTTCGCGCTGACAGTTTCCTCGGGCCGCAGCCTCGATCAAATCGCGCGCCGCATGTTTGCCCTGCTCGCGCGGGCCTTTGGCACGGAGCTGATCGTCCTCTATCTGCTTTCCTCGGATAACCGCCTGCTAAGTGAATATCGCATGAGTGAAGGCAATATGATCTCCATCGTCAAGAGCGCGGCCGGCCATAAGATCGCTTCCCTGCTAACTAAGGATCAAAAAATACGATTGGGTGAAATCGATGCCGGTGTTCGGCTGCCGTTATACGACAAAGTCCTGTCGGGTTTGTACGTGCCTTTGAGGATCCGGGAGCAGACGATCGGTGTCCTGTGTATGGAGAGCCTCAGGGACAGTGCTTTTGATTTGTATGATGAAAGCCTGCTGGCGGTCATTGCCAGTCATCTCGCCAGCCTGGCGGACTACACGCGTCTGCGCGACGAGGCGGAGGGGCGCGCCCGCAACCTCGGATTGATCCATGAAGTGGTCCAGCAGGTGATCGGCCTGACCGATCCGCGCGAGGTGGCGGAGATCACGGCAGACCTGCTGGCCCGTTATTTTGCGTATGAACTGTGCGCGGTATTCATTGCAGATGAAAATGGCGACCTGACCATCGGCGGCTTCGGCGGCACGAGCCAGAACGTGGTCAAGCGGGCTATGCGGTCGTTCGAATATCCGCTGAGCGGCGGCATCACCGGCATCGTCTTTGAAACCGGCGAGAGCATGGTGGTCAACGACGTGCTGCGGGATGAGCGTTACCGTTCCATCAAGGGCTGGCAGGCGGGCTCCGAAATGTGCGTGGCCATCCGGGATGGCGAGAAGATCCTGGGGATCATCGACGTGGAAAGCAGCTCACAGAACGCTTTCACGCACAACGATTTCATCGCACTCGAATCCCTGGCAGGCATCCTGGCCAGTGTAATCACCAGTGCCGATCAATACCAGAGATTGCAGGTCACGATCAGCCAGCTGCGTTCCACCCAGATGGAACTGCGGGCCCGCATGGACGCCCAGCGCTCGGCGGAAAATCGTCTGGTTCACGCTGCGAAGCTGGCCGCGGTCGGTGAAATGGCGGCCGGCATCGCCCACGAGTTGAACAACCCGCTGACCTCTGTCACCGGCTTCGCCGAGCTGGCCCTCGAGTCGATCCCGAAGGACAGCGAGATGCGCAAGGACCTGGAGATCGTCATGCGCGAAGCCATCCGGGCGCGGGATGTGGTGCGCCGCCTGCTGGATTTCTCGCGCCAAAGCGAGAGCACGCGCACCCGGGCCTCCCTGAATGACATCATCGGAGATGTTGTTGCATTGAGCCGTCATCTCATTCATACCAGCGGGGTCGAACTCATCCTTGAGCTTGAGCAAGAACTTCCGTGGGTGTTTATGGATGCAAACCAGATGAAGCAGGTCCTGCTAAATCTGGTCCACAATGCTTTACAGGCCATGCCGGCCGGCGGAGAGATGAAAATCATGACCCGCTCCAGCAGCCGCGCCGGGCGGGAATGGGTGACGGTATCTGTGAGCGATACCGGTGTGGGAATCCCCCGGGAGGATCAGACCCGCATCTTCGAACCGTTCTACACCACCAAGGGCGATCGCGGCGGAACGGGATTGGGTCTTTCCGTAACCTATGGAATTGTGACCGACCATGGCGGGCAGATCGAAGTCGAGAGCCAGCCGGGCGCGGGCGCAAAATTTTCAGTCTGGCTGCCGTTGGGAGGGTAAAGCGAAGAATGGAAACCACCTCAGTCCTTGTTGTAGATGATGAGCCCGGGATTGCGTTGTTGTGCGATCGCATCCTGAGCCGTGCCGGGTATGATGTCACCTCGGAAACGGACCCGCGGGTTGCGATCGAGCGGCTCCAGCAGAAGCAGATCGACCTGCTGCTGGTCGACATCCGTATGCCCGGTGTCGATGGCTTCGACGTGATCTCGCGGGCCCGCATGGTTCAACCGGATGTTGCCGTCCTGGTCATGACCGGATTTGGCACCATCGAGACGGCCATCCGGGCTTTGCGGCAGGGCGTCGACGGCTTATTATTGAAGCCCTTCAATAAGAGCGAGGAACTGCTCCAGGCCGTGGAGCAGGCCTTGTCGGACAATCAGCGCAAGCGCGATACCGCCCGTGTTTCGGCGCTCCGCCCGCTGTTCAATGTGACCGAAACACTCTTCGCCGAAACAGATCGCGACCGCCTGCTCGAGATGATCGTCAGCGCGATCTGCGAGCATTTGAAGTGTTCGAACGTTGCCTACTATCAGGTGGAAAATGGCCAGGTTGTCACGATTGCACAGCGCGGCAGGGTCCTTGAGGTCAATGGTTCGAATTTCGCGGCCGGCTTGGTAAGCCGGGTCGATGCCGACGGGAATCCGATCGTGATC
>JBAVVF010000360.1:0-7181 GCA_049697155.1 Anaerolineales bacterium | reverse complement strand
TCATTCTGGCCGGCGGGATCGATATATCGGTCGGAGGCATTGTTTCGATTGTCAACACGGTGCTGGCGACCCGCGTCGGCCTGGAAGGATCGCCAGGCGAGATGTGGCAGGTTGTTTTTATTTCCTTGTTGATCGGGGTGCTGGCGGGGGCGATCAACGGCTTTTTTATTGCTTATCTGCGCCTGCAGCCCATTATCACCACCTATGCCACAAGCTTTTTGTATGCGGGTCTGGCGCTTTTCATTTTGCCAAATCCCGGCGGCGGTATTCCGACTGACATTGCAGCGCTCTATAGAAATTCCACACCTCTCAACCTGCCGCTGGCTTTTTATGTGATTGCCATACTTCTTTTCGTCTGGTTGTATGTCAGCTCCACACGTTACGGGAAATTCCTGCTGGCGGTCGGCGGCAAGGCGGAGGCCGCTTATGAGACCGCCGTGCCCGTGACCGCGGTGCAGTTCAGCACGTATGTGATCTCCGGGTTTACGGCTGCATTGGCGGGCATCGCCATCACGATGTTGAGCGGATCCGGCAATGCCGATATCGGCAACTCCATGACCCTCAACTCCATCACCGCGGTCGTCATTGGCGGCAATGCACTGAGCGGAGGGGTCGGCGGCGTGGTCGGCCCGGTCATGGGTGCGATCACGTTAGGCATTATTCAAAACATAATTTCATTCGCCAGCATCGATACCTGGTGGGAAACCCTTTTTAAGGCAACCATCATTGTGATGGCACTGGCCGCACCGGGGATCGTCAATCTGTTCCGCAGGAGGAGAGTATGAAGAGGATTTCAATCTCTCCGCCGGTCGCGGCGCTCCTTCTGGCAGTGATCCTGTTCCTGCTCTCGGGTCTGCTGCCCAACGGGTTTGGCAGCGACCTGGACGTGGCCCGGGCCCAGGCGCTGAACATCCTGCGCCTGGCCGTATTCCTGGGTGTCATCGCCGCAGGGCAGACGCTCGTGATTATCAGCGGCTCGGAAGGGATCGATCTTTCCGCCGGTTCGGTGGTCACGCTGACTGCCATCCTGACCTACGTGATCGTGAATGGAGCAGATGAAAAAGTCCTGCTGGCTCTGCTTGTTTCGCTGGCGGCCGGTGCCCTGATCGGCTTCCTGAACGGGGTCGGCGTTACCTTTCTCAAAATCTCGCCATTCGTGATGACGCTGGGTATGGCAGGCGTCGTCACCGGCGCGATCATCGTGGTCAACCACGGCAATGTGAGCGGCCGGGTCGCGCCCATCATGACCCGTCTGATCGCACGGCCGCTTTCGCCTGAGATTCCGATCCCGAATGCGATCATCATCTGGCTCATCTTCGGGGTCCTGATGTGGCTTCTGCTGGAACGGACAACCTTTGGCAGGAATCTTTTTGCCATCGGTGTCAACCGCGTCACTGCCCGGCTTTCCGGCGTGGATGTGACCGGGATGAATCTGGCCACGTATGCGTTGGCCGGCGCGCTGGCCGGCTTTGGCGGCTTTCTGGTGGTTGGCAACACCGGAGTCGTCCTGCTCCAGCTGGGTCAGCCTTTTCTCTTCCCTTCCATTGCGGCGGTGGCTGTGGGTGGGACGCTGCTCTCCGGCGGGAAAGGCAGTTACTGGGGCACGATGGCAGGCGCCATTGTGCTGACGCTGATCACCAGCCTGCTCACCACCATGCAAATGCCCGAGTCGGTCCGCCGCATGGTGCTGGGCGGGACCCTGCTGATCCTGATCTCCATCTACGGCCGCCAGAGGTCCCTGCGGCAATGATTGCAGTCATTTCACATCGAACAAAAGGAAAAAATACTTTATGACCGAACAACTTACCAAACAAACCATCGGTGTTGGCGTGGCAGGCACAGGCTTCATCGGGCCCGCCCATGTGGAAGGCTTGCGCCGTAACGGCATCAACGTGTTGGGACTGGCCGAAAACACCAGGGAGAAAGCCGAGCTGAAGGCTGCCGAGCTTGGCATCCCGCGCATTTATGGCTCGCTGGATGAATTGCTGGGCGACCCCGACATTCACGTGGTGCATCTTGCGACGCCGAATTATCTCCATTACCCTCACGCCAAAGCCGCCCTGCTGGCCGGCAAACATGTCGTCTGCGAAAAGCCGCTGGCAATCACCTCGCAAGAGTCGGGGGAGCTTGTCCGGCTGGCAGCGGAACAGAAACTTGTCAACGCGGTCAACTTCAACATTCGCATGTACCCGCTGGCGCAGCAGGCCCGCAGCATGGTCCGGAGCGGTGAGCTGGGCGATCTCTTTATCCTGCAGGGTTCCTATCTCCAGGATTGGCTGCTCCTGCCCACCGACTGGAACTGGCGGCTTGAGCCCGGTCTGGGAGGCACATTGCGCGCCGTGGGGGATATTGGCTCGCACTGGCTGGACCTCCTCACCTTCATCACAGGTTTGCACGTGGAGGAAGTCTACGCGGATTTCAAGACCTTCCATCCCATTCGCAAAAAGCCTGCCAGACCCGTCGAAACCTATACGGGCAAGATCCTCACGCCTGAAGATTACGTCGACCAGCCCATCAGCACCGAAGACTACGCCACGATTGTTTTGCATTACGAAAACGGCGTGCGCGGCGTGCTGACCGTGTCGCAGGTTTCGTCCGGGCGCAAGAACCGTCTGTTCTACGAGATCAACGGATCGAAGTCTTCGCTCGCCTGGGATTCCGAAAGGCCCAACGAGCTGTGGATCGGCCAGCGAGCAGGGCCAAACCAGACGTTGATGAAGGACCCGTCTCTTTTGTCCGCCGAAGCCCGCGCCGTGACCTCTTATCCTGGCGGACACAACGAAGGCTTCCCCGACACCTTCAAGCAGCTTTACGCCAAAGTCTATAACTATATTCTGGCTGGCGATTTCAGCCAGGCACCCGACTTCCCGACCTTTGCCGATGGTCACTATGAAATGCAATTGTGTGAAGCCATCGAGCGCAGTGCCCGCGAGAAAGCCTGGGTGAAAGTCAGGTAGCCTGCGGCTTTACCACAGAGCTCACAGAGACCACGGAGAAAATGAGTTTCCAAGAGCCGGTTCTCAAAAATCTCCGTGAACTTCGCGAAGCACACTCGCAGAGTGCCGTGGGCTCCGTGGTGAGGTAAAAATTAAGGAGGCAGAAATGAAACTTGGATTCTTCACCGCAGCATTGGCAGACAATACCCTGGAACAAGCCGCAAAATGGGGCGCAGAAAGCGGCTTTCAGGCGATCGAGATTGCCTGCTGGCCGCTCGAAAAAGCGACCCGCCGCTACGCGGGCGTGACGCATATTGACGTCGCCGGTCTGGATAAAGCGAAGGCGAAGGAGATCCGCAGCATGCTGGATGGTTACGGACTGACGATCTCCTCGCTTGGATATTATCCCAATCCCCTTCACCCGGAGGCAGAGCATCGTGAAACGGTCATTGCCCACCTGAAGAAAGTCATCGAAGGCGCGGCGCTGCTGGAAGTGCCCATTGTGGGAACGTTCATCGGCAGGGACAGGAACAAGACCGTACCACAAAATCTGGAAGACTACGCCAGGGTCTGGCCCCCGATTGTGAAATTTGCGAAAGAGCATGGAATCCGGATCGCCATTGAGAATTGCCCGATGCTCTTTTCGTATGACGAATGGCCCGGTGGCAATAACCTTGCCAGCACGCCCGCCATCTGGCGCAGGATGTGGGAGATCATCCCCGATGAGAACTTCGGGTTGAACCTCGACCCGTCCCACCTCATCCTGCAAATGATCGATTACGAGCGCGTGATCCGCGAATTTTCCGACAGGATCTTCCACGTCCATGCCAAGGACCTGCACATCGACCGGGAAGGTTTGTACAACAACGGCGTGTTATCGCAGGGCATGGGCTGGCAGGTCCCGCGCCTGCCCGGTCTCGGCGATATGGACTGGGCAAAGTTCTTTGCCGCGCTGACCGCCGCCCGCTACGATTACGTTGTGAGTATCGAACATGAAGACCGCGTCTTCGAAGGCGATGAGCAGCTCGTCAAGCGCGGCTTCTACCTGGCGCGGGATGTCCTGAAACCGTTCATCCACTAGACGAGACCTGACAAGGTTTTGCGAAGCCCCCCGAAACGCAGTGAAGGTGGGCAAACCTGTCAGGTCTCGTTATGTCGTTGCGAGCCTGCGGGAAGCGTCGCCGTGGCGCCGTGGCGACACAATCTCCTCGTTATTCCCATGTCGTTGCGAGGAGGAGCGTAGCGACGACGAAGCAATCTCCTCAGTCATGCTATCTCCCTCATTCCGTCTTCGCCGGGGTTCAGCGCCGCCGTGCCCCTCTCACTCCACCGTGATGATCACTTTTCCCTTCGCATGTCCTTCCCCAAGATACCGGAGCGCTTCAGGGACCTCACGCAATGGATACTGCCGGTCGATCACAGGGACGATCTTTCCGGACACGCAAAGCTCCGTGATCTCAGCCAGATCTTTTTGATTTCGCTGAACCATCAGGACGCGTAAATTCCTGCCCTCACGCCTTCGGATCCACGGGCCCAGGAGCAGCGCCTGGAGAAGTGTCGCGACAGAACCCCCGACCACAAAATACGTTCCATTAGGCTTGAGCGCCCGCTTCAGGGCAAAGACCGAACGATGCGCGATCACGTCCAGGATGAGATCGTACTGCTTTCCATTTTTGGTGAAGTCTTCCCGGGTGTAATCGATGACGTGGTCTGCGCCGAGCGAGCGCAGAAAGTCCAGCTTGCCTCCGTTGTCCACTCCGGTCACTTCCGCCCCGTAAAGCTTGGCAAGCTGCACGGCAAAGCTGCCCGCGCTTCCGCCGGCGCCATTGATCAAAACCTTTTGCCCCGGCTGAACCTGTCCTTTATCCCGAATCCCCTGCAATGCAATCACCCCTCCCTGCGGGATGGCCGCAGCCTGCTCGAAGGTCAGGCTCGCCGGCTTCCGCATCAGGAGCGATTCATCAGTGCAGGCATACTCGGCAAAGCCGCCGCGATACCCCTCCATTTCCCCGAACACTTCATCCCCCGGCTGGAACTGCTTTACGTTTCTTCCGACTTCTTCCACCCGTCCTGCAATGTCGGTCCCGAGGATCTTGTGTTTTGGCTCTCGCAGCCCGTCCATGCGGGCGTACAGTGGACTGCCTCTCAGCCCCTCCCAATCCGATCCGTTCAGGGACATCGCATGGACCCTGATCAGCACTTCGCTTTCGCCGGGGACGGGTTTTTCCACCTCGGTCAGCCGAAGAACATCTGGTGAACCATACCGATCCTGTACAATCGCCTTCATATCAATATCCTTCCGTAGCAGCACCGTCACACCGGCGCTCCCCGGCACCTGCACGCCGGGGCAGGTGTCGAGACCGAAGCGAAGCAACACACCGCATGATAGCACCAGAGCGCCATCACCGTGGGTGCAGGTGTCTCATACAAAATTACTAGACCTCTTGCAAAAGTCCAAAACCTTACCACGGAGACACTGAGACACGGAGTTTTCCCTTGGTTTTTTCTCAGAGTCTCTGTGTCTTTATTATCCCCGACAGGGGACAGTGGTTCAAAAGGTTTGCCCGGTGGTTTATGCAAGAAGACTACTTACGAACATGGAGCGTGAGATTGCTTCGTGGCGCCTGGTCTCGATACGTGGCGCCTTGGCGCCACTACTCGACCGACGGCGCCACTCGCACATCGTCCCCTTCAGGGGAATGACGGAAACATGCGGGCGATTTTATCACGGAGAACGGAACCGCCTTCTCTCGCAAACCCGACCCGCAGATCATCTCCCCGCTTGATATACTTCCGGTGTCGGCAAGGATTGAGGAGATCAAGAGATGAGCAGGAACATGCATTGGTCGGTGCAGCTGGCTGTGCTGCTGGGACTCATTGGACTGTTTGTCACGTCTTTATCGCCCTGGCTCGGGGTACTGCTGATCCTCGTCGGGCTGGTCGTGCCGGTCGTGGTGCTTCGTCAGGCGAAGAAGCCCAGGCCGTCCACGCCGCGACCCAAAATCAGCCAGGAACCCAGGGACGTGTCCCCGCGCAGCCTTCCCGCCCGCAGAGTGGATCGGGACAAGCTGGGCGTGCTGAGGTATACCCTGCATCAGGCAAACCTCGACAGCAATGCGCCGCTGTTCCAGGCAGGCGGGGGCAAACCCGTCACGGTGCGCGACATCCTCCTGGAGATGATCGACATCGCCGACGCTCTCGGCCGCCCCATCGAAGCGCTCGCCAGGGACATCGTGGCGCTGTACCCCCACATCTTCGACCATATCGACGATGCGCTCCGCCGGTACTCCGACGCGGACTCGGCGAAGACTTACATCGCCCGCAAGGCAATGACCGACCGGGGCTGGCGGCTCGACGAGGAAGATCTCCGGAATTTGTAGCGAATATCTGCAGACCTGTCAGGTCTTTAGGGCACCGACACAGCCAGCTTACAGCTCGCGCCAATTCCTGCAACCACGCTGCCTCTATTTATCCTTAGCTGCGCGCCATCTTCGATCAGGCCGTACTCGATATAGCTTGGACTTCCGGATAGATCGGGGAGCGCGTTTCTGCCATAGTAGATCAATTCGGCAGCTACGGTGTCCGGTCCGCAGTCATACAGCTTGTACCGGATCTGTATGGACCACCAGCGGTTATTGAAATTTTCAAGACTGCACTTGTCGGTTGGATTGCAGCGAAACTCTTCCGCCATCAGGTCCCAGGCCCGGCTGAGTTCCGAATTGCTCTTTGCCTCGTTGATGAATCTGAGGTATTGATCGACGGTTTGAACGGCCGGGGACAAAGTGATTTCTGCCGAAACCGGCGCCTTTTCACTGGCGGCAGGTGCCGGCATGGACGTCGGTGTCGGCGTGCTGAAAAATCCTGCAGTGAGAGGCTCCTGGAAAGCGATCAGCAGCATCACAGCGACGATGATGAGCCCCGCAACGATGGGTATGATGATCCCTGCACGATCCCGCGTTCCTTCTGTTTCGACCGGGTTATTGTCTGTCATGTTCCTTGTCTCCTGCGTTGTATGTGAACTGGCATACGCCAGTGGATCGAACTTCGTCAGACCTGACAGGTTTTATCACAACTCTCCCCTAAACGCCTTATCCAACACGGACGGTATTCTGCTCACCAGGGTCTGTATGCAAATTCCATTGTGCTTTGTTCACCTCTGCTCCCGCCGCCGTCTCGAAGATCCCGCGTACTCGCGGGACCGGCGGCGATTCTCGAGGTTTTCCAGCGCCGGGGACGGCGCTGGGA
>JBAVVF010000359.1:0-10012 GCA_049697155.1 Anaerolineales bacterium | reverse complement strand
GCCCGGTACCGGCCGCCAGGAGCAGCCCGAAGATCAGCGCGATGGTCAGGCGCGTGTACGGAATTCCAATGGAGCCGCCCAGCCAGGCCAGATAACCAAACAATACCAGCCCGAGGGCGCGGCTGAGGGGATAGCCTTTGTCCGCCAGTCCGGGCAGAGCCAGGCGGATCAGGGGATAAACGGCCAGCCCGAGGACAAAGATGAAGAGATACCAGATCAGCAGTCCCAGGACCGGATAGCGGTTCTGGAGCCAGTCATAATCAAACAACTCGGACCAGGTCCCGCCGGCCCGCTGCTGCGCCAGCTTCTCCGCCGGCAGAAGCAAATTGGAGTAATCATCGAACTGGCGCGGCCGCAGACGAACAACCTTCTTCAGGTCGACCGTGCTGAGAATGGACTGCACCTCGCTGATATCGAAGTTTTCATTTTTCTCGAAGATCAGCACCTTCGGGTGATCGTAGAAGGTGAAGGCCTCTTCGGCAGCCTGATCGTTGATGACGATCGGTCCAAGCTGCGGATAGGTTTCGAACACGGACACCAGGTCGTACCCGAGCCGGCCCTCGAACATCCCGGGCTTCGCCACCCGGTAGCACCAGATTATTTCCTTCTCTTCCGGGCAGCCGATCAGCTCGCGGTAATACAGAGTTGTCAGGGGATAACGTTCCGGCAGGCGCGTGATCTGTCCATACTGGTGGTTGGTGGGGATCAGGAGGTAATCCGTATCATTGAGGGTTGTTATAAAGCGATTCAGCTTGTCGACGTTATCGTCCCAGTAGACCTGCAGGTTCAGGTCGCCGCGATAGAGACCGCCGAAGGCATTGTAGCCATCCACATTGATGGGGAGCGGGTAATCGAAGTCTGTTTCGTTGGCGAGGGTCGCGCCTTTGATCTCGAGGATGCCGCTATCGATTTCGAGACGCAGGAAATACTGTGCATCCTTTTTAGCCGGGACCGGCTTGTCAAGTGTCAGGGTATACGAATCCCCGCGCGGATCATCGCCGACCGCGAAGTCTGACGTCAGTGAGGCGGTGGCCAGGATCTGCCCGGGGGTTGGATTCGGCACCTCGGACAGAGTCAGTCGGAGGGTTGCCGAGGGGGCGAGCCGGTTGACCGCGTGCGCCAGGGTAATACTTTCGAGCGTCCCATCGCTTTGCGCGGCGAAGGACATCTCGTACGGCTGTCCCGCCTGCACAAATCCATCGCTGGGGAAGGGCAGAGGCTGGTTGTACGTTGAATCGTCCACCTGGATGTGGACGTTGATCGGGCCCGGAATGTTTTGGAAGATCCAGCGCGAGGCCGCGATGCGCGGTTCGTCACGCAGATAGATCGAGTGAAAGGCAAAGGCCCAGATCGCGGTGAGCACAAGCACAATCAATCCAATTGCCCCGACCGCATACCTCCTGACACCTGACACCTGAACACCTGACACCTTGAACACAACCCAGGCCGCCATCATCGCCAGCAACGGATAGATCGGCAGCTGGTAGCGCATCGTCGGATTGTATTGGAAGGATTGCCAGAGGAAGTAGATCGCCGTCCAGCCCCAGAGCAAAGCATGACGCCATTCGCCCTTGTAGATGCGCCAGCCCATGTATAGGAAACCTGCCCAGGCCAGAATGCCGAGCGGAAGACCAAGTCCCCAGAGAGTAAGGTTCTGGAATGAAAAGAGATGGGAACGCCGGGCCCACTGCAGATTCCAGGGCGGGTCGGCTTCGCCACTGGCCTGGGCGCGCTGCTGCGTGAAATCGGCCACCCAGCGCGGATCGAGTCCCAGACCGTCAAAGGTGTAGGGTTGGAAGATGCGGAAGGAAATCAGGGTTGCCAGTCCGCCGGCGACGAGACAGATGATTACGAATGTCCAGTAGTCGCTGGTCAGCGGCCGATAGTCAGCGGGTGCGTGACCGCTTTCCTTCCTTTGTATAAAGTATCGCAGGACAAACGCCGCGGGCAGCACGATGGCCAGCGGTCCGATGTTGATCTTGGAGGCCATCGCCATGCCCAGCGCAAATCCAAATCCGATACTGAGCAGGATAAACCGGTTTGTCATCCATGATCTGAAGATTGCAGATTGCCTTGCAGGAGGCGGCACATCGTTCTCAAGAGGAACGGGCGCCTCTGCGGTCTCCATCACCTGTCCACTATCCTCTAGCCCCTGTTCTCTATCCTCTGCTCTCTGCTCTCTGCTCTCCACGATCGCCACCGCAAACCAGAGCGCCAGAAAGGCAAACGTATTGACGAACAAATCCACCGTCCAGAAATGCGACTGCTGGATCTGCATCACGGTCAATGCCGAGAACAATGCCGCGAGCAGCCCGACCTGCCGCCCGTACAGGCGCGCGACGATCAGGTACAGGAACAGAATCGCCAGCAGGTCTGCAAAGGCGGAGAACTGGCGGCCGAGTAATCGTAAATTCCTTTGAGCGTCTGCAAACAAAGTAAACTGGCGTCCGAAAATCTCTATGTCCCTCGGTTGCGTGGCATCCACCGCGATGCGGACGATCGTCATCGGCAGGTCGCCATAGACGTAGGAAAAGCCGCCGCGATTGTAGGGGTTGAGCGGGGAAGTCTTCGAGTCGAGGTAGTCGCCGAGGCTGAGCCAGCGCTTCTGGTCTGCAGGGCAGGACTCCACAGGTAGGGCCGGGTCGGCACACTTCCGGGCCTGGACTGCGCTGAGAACATTGCTAAAATGATTCTCATCCGGGTGCTGTCCGCCGCCCTGTCCCCAATCCGCACCTGCCAGACGCAAATAGCCTGCCAGCAGAAACACCAGCAGGAAAAGAACATCGTAAAGCCAGGGATATTTTTCGCGATTCATAGTTTCAGACCTGACAGGTCTTCAAATCGATCATTGAATGAATTAAGTCCATAGTTTTCTCTGCGAGACCTGTCAGGTCTCTTAATTTCCTGGTACCGTGAATATCCAGAAATCATGGCCGGGCACATCCGAGTCAAACATGCGCAGCTGCCCGTTCGGGTACAGCGATTCAAGGACGTCCAACGATTCCTGATCGTTCCCGTTGGGGTCCTCCACATTGGCCTTGACGATGAACAGCCTGGGCCCGCTGAATTCTACCGTGCCTGGCAAATCCTCGGGCCACATCGCAAGGTCGCGGTTCGGGATTCCCGCCCAGACCGCGGGCAGACGCGTATCCACCCAGTGCGGGAAGGGCACGATCCAGACCGTGTCAGTTCTGCCATGGGTTTCCTCGAACTCCTTGATCACCCTGCCCATATCGGACGTATTCCACGAACCGCCGCGGAACGAGTCGTTATATTGATGGAAGACAAGGTCATAGTTCTGGGAGGCGGAGAAGTACAGCAGGATGGCGGCCGTCGCCCACATCAGGACCGTGCGGAACCTGCCGCCCTGCAGGCTGGTGAGGAGACCCTCGAGGGCCATCGCCCCGATCACGAATGCCGGCACGTAGGCGCCGCCGGCACGGTTCAGCGCGGGATTCTCGCCCGGAAATGCCAGCGACAGGATGGACGGCATCAGCAGCATGGGGACCGAAACAAGCAGGAACAGGTCAAGCCAGTGACGCTTGCGAATGTAGCGAATTGAAATCAGCAGGACACCGATCAGGAATAAGGCCGCCGTGATGACATCCAACGCGGGCCGGTGGGTGATCGAGTGCACCCAGATCTCGCCGTCATCGTAATTGAACATGCGCAGCGCCCGCCAGAAGTTGGAAAGGAAGATCTGCCAGGCGGGGCCGGGCAGGGGCTGCTCCACGCTGCCCAGACGGGTAAAGGCTCTGAAACCAAAAATATCCGGATGATCGAGCCAGTAACGCAGGAGCGGCAGAAAGACGAACAGGGAGACCAGCGCGAGCATGACCAGCCAGACCGGCAATTCCTTGCGGGCGCCCTACGATTGCGAATGAAGCCAGTACAACAGGAATGCGGCTACAACGACAAAAGGCACGATCCGTATGGGGCTGTAGCCATGCAGGCCGATGCCCAGGAAGAGACCGGCCAGCAGAAAATCGTTGCGGTTGCGCGTCCGCAGGCCGCGCAGGAGATAAAGAAGCACCGGCGCGGCGAAGAGCGGGTACAGCGGGAAGCGCAGCCCGACCCGGCTGATGACGTTGGGCCAATAGCCAATCCCGGCCAGGATAAAGGCAATCAGTCCCACGCGCGCCCCGCCGACCTCCTTCCCGAGCAGATAGATAAACGGCAGGGTCAGAAAACCGAGGATGGCCGTCCCGAGCTTGAGGCTCATAAAGGAAAAGCCGGTGCCGAAGACCTTCGCGATCAGCAGCGTCCAATACATCTGGAAGCCTTCGCGCCCCGTGTTTCGTTGAAAGAAGATGCTGGTTTGCCCCTGGGAAACCTCATAAACATCCAGGATCTTTTCGGCATGATCGCTGAAAGGTTCGGGCGGCACGCTGGCCGTCTGGTAAAAGCGGAAGAACAGCACCAGCGCGGTCGCGGCAATCAGCAGGATCGTCCACAGGTTGAACCGCAGGAGGGAATTGAGTTTTCCGAAGATGAGGCGCGGGCGAATAGGCCCCAGCCATAATCCCCACAGCAAAAACCCAATGGTGAGGAGCCAGATGGAGAAATTCAGTCCCGTAAATTTGTTATCCTCCAACTGCAAATAGGAAACAATCGAGTCAGGCAGAGAAAATCCCGGTATTAATTGACTGCCACCCAAAAGAATATAAGCCAGCCAGAAAAGCAAAGCAGCAGAAATGAAAGGCAAGAAGCGCACCGTCAGCGGATCGGTCCGGTCGGAGGTAGGCGCGTGAGGCGGCAGGGTCCACTCGCCGCGCTGGATTGCCCAGCCCAGGCATGCAAACGCGCCAACGTAAAGGGCCAAGCCAAGCTCAATGCTGGTGTGGGCGGGCTCGAAGAAATTCTGAGCGGCCAATGCGACCAGCAGTGCGAGCAGGGAACGCCACGGGAAGGGGGTGGAAGGCGGAGGGAGGAAGGAGGAAGGCTGAGCCTCGTCGATGGGCTGGGGAGCAATCTCTTCGACTTGTACAGCCACGGTCCGGAACTCCTCTTCCGCCAAAGAGGGGATGTGGATACGCTCCCCATTCCCAAAACGAAACAGGGATTTAACGTAATCGAGGACGCTGGGTTCACCCAGGGGATATTGCTTCGGATTTGGATTCTCTTCGCTCATTGCTTATTGACCGCCGCTCTCCTCTTTTATTTCTTCCTGGCGATCACCAGGATACTTTCGCCCCAGCGCCTGGGAAGAAAGACAAGGCCTGTGATCGCCTGAAAACCGCCCAGCGAACCGAAGAACAGTTTCTGAATTGGTTTTGGCACGCGAGGAATATACGGCACGTCCCAGAAACCGTCCGAAAACACTTTTATCAAACCAAAGCCTGCAGCCTGAATCAGGGAAAGCCACTCGGCAGGGCGTTTCAATGAAATATGAGTAGGATCCTGATACCCGATCCATTTTTCGCCCTTCCAGGGCTTGAGCAGGGAATCAAGATTGGGCGTGGCCAGGATGAGCGTCCCGCCTTTTTCGGTCACGCGCCCGATCTCGGCGATGGCTTTTTCCGGCTGCGGCAGGTGCTCCACGATATGCTTGATAATCACAACATTGAAGGAACGGTCGGCAAACGGCAGTTCCTGCGCGCTGGCGGTGTGCAGGTGACTCTTCCGCACGACTTCCCTTGACTTGTTCACCGCCCAGTGATTGACGTCGATCCCATGGGTTTCGAAGGTATCTTCCAGCTGTCCCACCAGGTGTCCCATCCCGGAGCCGATCTCCAGCAGACGCGCGCCGGGCCGCCCATAACGGCGGGCAAGGATGGCGTTGAAACGATTCGACCACCAGTACATGCTGTACTTTGCGAACGAAATATCCGCATAGGTATGGGTGGAAAAATATTTTTCGTCGAAAGGCATGGGGATGTAGACAGGCAGACAGGTAGACAGGTACACACATGAGACAACAGCTTGTTTACTTGTGTACGTGTTTACTTATCTACTTCCTCCTCGCAACATAAAAAGTAAATGTCCCGTTCTCAACCGGCTCCGGCGAAGCATATCTGCCTACATATTTCTTCGTCAGCCACAAATTCCATTTTGCGGGCGCAACGATCCAGCGGCCGGTCAAAACCCGTGCCAACACGGACGGAATGCCAAAATAATGACCCCATTCTAACACGCGCATGGAGGCGGGCGAAAAATAATGCCACCAGCGCACCAGCTCGAAGCCGGCGTTTTCAAGCCTTTTCTGCCAGAGATCGGGCTCGTCCGCGTGATGGACGCGCGAAATCCTGCGAAACCATTCGGTATACCTTTTGCCAAGAACGCGTGAGAGCGAAAGCTCGCTCAGATATCTGGGGTTTGGCACGCAAAAATAGAAAGGGGCATCCTTTTTGAGCACGCGGGCCGTCTCGACCAGCACCGCATTGATATGCGGAATATGTTCGAGCACCGAATTGCTGAACCCGCTGGCGAAATATCCCGAAGGGAAGGGGGACTTCGCGCCATCGGCTTCCACCAATGATTTATACGCGCCGAACTTCTTCGCCTCGTGGATCGGGCCATGCCAGGGATCGAGTCCCACATCGATCTTGCGATCGAAGGTCAGGGAGGCAAAATGCCCGTCGCCGCAGCCCACGTCGTAGACCGGCTCGGGCAGAGGCAAATCCTGATAATAGAGGCTCTCCACCGCGCGCAGGAAGGCGCGAAAGTAGGGCAGGTCGCGGAGATGCAGGAAGAGGAAGTCTTTTTGAGTCATGATATAATGATATCAGTTTTACAAAAATGATGGCAGAATTGAGGTTCCCATGGTTCGGACGATGGTCCAGCTGACAGAAGAACAGCTGAAAGCTCTAAAAGCACTGGCGAAGGCCCGCAAAACATCCGTCGCCAAACTGGTGCGTGAGAGCGTGGCACAGTATATCGTAAACACACCCATCGAACTCTCCTACGAAGAGAAACGTCTGCGCGCCCTGGAGTTTGTAAAGCAGATCAGGGATGGGAAATTTCAGGCATATGACATCGAAGGCAAGACCGATGTTGCAGTCAATCATGACAAATATCTGGCGGAGATCTATGGCACATGGAAAAAATCTTCGTAGATACATCTGCTCTTTATGCACTGATCGGTACCCAGGATCAACAACTGAAAACTGCTGTTACAACCTGGCAGGAGGCTCTTGAACGCGGGGACTTTCTATTTACAAACAACTACGTTCTGGTCGAATGCTTCGCGCTCGTCCAGAGCCGGCTGGGTGTTGAATTCGCACGTGCGCTGCAATCAAATATTGTGCCCTTTCTTCACGTGGATTGGATTGGCGAGCAGCAGCATGCCGGCATTGTGAACGATGTGTTTACTGCCAACCGCCGCCAGCTATCTCTTGTCGATTGCAGTTGTTTCGAAACGATGCGCCGCCTGGGGATGAATAAAGTTTTCACCTTTGATGAGCATTTTCGCGAGCAGGGCTTCGAAGTTATCCCATAAGCTTTTCGAATAGTTTCTCATACTCCGCCGCAACGGAATCGGGGTCGTAGGTCTTCCTGATCGCCTGGGTGTCTCCGCGATATTTGTCCGGATGATCCAGGACATCGAGGAGGCAGGCGGCCAGGTCGTCCGGGTCGCCAATTTTGGCCACACGCCCCATGCCGTGCATCATCACGGGCTGCCGCACCCCGGGCAGCGCGGAGGCGACGCACGGCACGCCGTTCGTCATCGCTTCGATCTGCACCAGCCCGAAGGCTTCGGTCGAGTTCAGGGAAGGGACGGTAAACACATCCAGGTTGGGGTAAAACGCCGCCATCTCGACCGGGTCGAGGTTGCCCAGGAACGTCCAGTGACCCCCGAGCTCATATTCACGAATGCGCGGCATGAGCCGGTCGGAGTAAGCCTGCTCGCCCATCACGTTCTGATATGCGCCCGCGAACAAAACCTGGGCTTTCGGATACTTCTTCAGGATGGTGGGAAGCGCATCCAGCAGGACTTCGACGCCCTTTTCGGCGGCGAAGCGCGCGGCCATGCCGATGACCGGCCGCCGCTCCCGGACGCGATGCTCCTCGGCAAAGGCCTCGACCGCGCCCGGGAGTGGCTCCGGCAGCTCGACGGGAGGCAGGATGGGGGTCAGTTTGGAGGCGTAGCGCGAGAGATAGGGAGAGTTGTCGGCGTAATCCTGGGTGTAGGTCACGATGTGATTCGAAAGTATCCCCGCCAGGTTGTTTTGAAAATCCACCACGGCGTTGACGAAGCGGTTGAAGAAGCCGGGCGGCAGGAGCAGGTCGCAGTGATAGGTCAGCACGGCCGGCTTGCCGAACAGGCGGCCGCGCAGAGCCACGCCGGGCGCGTCGAACTGCGGCAGGTGCATCTGGACCACGTCATGCCGGGCGACCAGCTTCGTCGCAACCAGACCAAAGGTCGGCGCGATCACGCCCTTGCTGACGCGGGCCGCGACCGGAACGCGGATGATCTTCACCCCGTCCAGGGTCTCTTCGAGCAGCAGGGATGGATCGAACTGCGTGGTCATCACCGTGACTTCATGTCCGCGCCGGACGAAGGCGCGTGCCAGCCGCTCGGCATAGATCGTGAGCCCGGAGGTATGAGGACGATAGTATGTCAGAACCGTAAGAATTTTCATGTTTATTTTCCATTCAGGGTCTCAAACCCCAAAAAGCCTTGAAATTATAACTCAGACGGGATTCCTCCAATATTCAGGAAGCGTTTGACTTTATAACTCACCTTACGCAGTTTCACCACGGAGCGCACACACCTGCCCTGGCGGGCGGTGCCAGGGGAGAACACGGAGAAAACCCTTTAAAAATCTCTGTGGACTCCGTGTTCTCTGTGGTGAGAGTACCTTGCCTGCGTAACATCAGTTTATAATCCGGCAGGCAAATCCAATAAAGACAGGAAAACAATGAAAACAAGACTCATGACAGGCATTTTGCTGGTTTTGTTGATATTGGCAGGCTGTTCAAATACGGAAGTGCGTCCGGGAGTGTATATGAGTAATGACCCGGCCGACTTTCCATTCCCGACATCCGGGTATGCCATCTATATCGTCGGCGAGACGCATGGAAACAAGGAAACGAAATTGATCTTCCTGTCTTATTTGCAGAGGCTGTATGAAGAAGCAGGCTTGCGGGATGTAATTTTGGAAGAGGATCAGGCGCACGAATCCGATGCGAACGCCTACGTTCGGGGAGAGACCGCTGCGCTCCCCGCCAGGCTTTGTCTGCGGGCGGATATCCTGGGACAGATCCGGGAATTCAATGCCTCCCTGCCGACTAATGAAAAGGTTAGCGTGCATCTGGTGGACGTGGATTCACCGCTGGGGACCATCCATAAGCATTTGACAGAGCTTCATGCGCAGCTCGGACCGGCAGGGGAAGCCGTTCATTTTCCGGACCTGGATGAATTCAGAAGCTGGCGTTCCACACCCATGTATGAATTGATCGATGAACTCCGCCAGGCAGCCGGCGGTCAGCCGGACATCCTGAATGGACTTGACACGGTTCAGCTATCCCTGGAGTGGTATTACCTGGGAAACCGTCTGGAGATTGGCCAGCCAAGAGGATCCCGCCGCGTTTTCGCTCCACTGCGCGAAGACGTGATGACACAGAACATCCAACACGTCCTGTCGCAACTGAATGGAGAGCCGGTCCTGGCATTCTTTGGGCTTGGTCATGGAATAAAAAAAGCCGGTAATTACAACCTTCCCGCGGAAGGCTTTAAGTCATGGGCCCAGCGTCTGGTCGAATCAGACGTACGTGTTTATTCCCTGGCGATTGTCGGCACATCTGGGAATGGGTACTGGCATAAAGAGGCGTTTGAGTACGAAGTGATCGGGAATCAACAGTACGAAGGGACACACGAATATCAATTCGCCGATGGTACCTCCCTTCTTTCACTTTTTGAGACCCATCCAGAGCTGGATATCATTCATGTTGATTTGCAGGCTGAAGACAATGCAAATATCCGCTTACCGTCCGGATATGATCAGGATATTGCTGCCAGCCGGGTTTTTGATGGGTTGGTGGTCTTCAGGGAATTTACGCCCATGGAAGA
>JBAVVF010000358.1:0-2780 GCA_049697155.1 Anaerolineales bacterium | reverse complement strand
GAGTTCCTGACAAAAGAGATCCGGGCCGCCGAAGTCTCCAGGAATATCGCCAGGCTGGTCGAGCTTCACCTTTTGCAATCCCTGGCCTGGCACGCCGTGAACCTTCTGCCCAAAGCCCGGGAATCTCTGCTGAATGCCCTGGAAACTGCCCTGCCGGGCGGCTATATTCGTCTGTTTGTGGATGAAGGCGAGCCGGTGGAAAAAATGTTGAGACAGTTGACAGGTGACGTGCGCGATCGCCCGGACGTTGCCGATTACGTCAACAGGCTCCTGTCAGTGTTTGAACCTGTCGCTCGAAAGCCAAAGCAGCCTGACGGGTTGATCGAACCGCTGACCGAACGCGAAATGGAAGTGTTGCGATATATCGCCGAGGGCTGCTCCAATCCTGAGATCGCGAGGCGCTTGTATCTTTCCCCCAACACACTCAAGGCACATGCGCAGAATATCTTTATGAAGCTGAATGTCCACAACCGTGTGCAGGCGGTCAATAAGGCGAGGGAGCTTGGTTTGATCGAATAACCCATTGCAGACCGGCATTCGTGCCGGTTTTTTTATTTAATCCTGCCCATTAATCCATTCGGAGGATGCGGTAGGTTGTGGCCGGGGATATAAACATGTCAGGAAGCCCAAGGAGCCATTCAATGGATCAATTGCCAAAAGTTACCCAACCTGCCGCGTATCGCATCCGAATTGCGGGGCGCGTAAACAATGGCTGGTCGGATTTCATGAGCAACCTGGAGGAATCATACGGGCAGGAAAATGGTGTGACGATCACAACCATTGCCGGGGTTGTGACTGACCAGGCTGCGCTCCATGGGCTGCTCGAACGCATCCGCGATATGAATCTGACATTGCTCTCGGTAGTCTGTGACGGTCCATGTACGCAGGATTTTGACACTGAAATTAAGGAGAAAAAAATGAGACTTTTAATTGCCGGTTCTCACGGGATGGTTGGGTCTGCCGTGACCCGCTATCTGATCGAAAATGGTCATGAAGTTGTCCGCCTGGTGCGGCATGCAGCAGGACCCGCTGAGGTTTATTGGAATCCTGATATTGCCGAAATCGATACAGCCGGTTTGGAAGGTTTCGATGGCGTCATTAACCTGGCCAGCATACGTTGGCCGATGCGCTGGACCGAAAAAGCCAAACAAAAGATGCGCGCCAACCGTCTGGTCACGAATCGCTTGCTGGCTGAGTCATTAGCGACGTGCGAATATAAACCCAAAGTGTTTATCTGTGCGGCTGGCATGGGTTACTACCCTCCTTCCGGGGATGACATCCTCACGGAAGATTGCCCTGCCGGAACCAGTTTTCTCTCCAAACTGGATCAAGATGCGGAAGAGATTACAGCGCCAGCCACATCCGCTGGTATTCGGGTGGTGCATCTGCGCATGCCGACCGTGCTGGGCGGGGAGCGCTTGAAGATGCTCGGTTTTCAAGCCGGAGATGGTCAGCAGTGGATGAGTTGGATTGGGCGCGATGAAGTGGCTTCCATCATTGAATTTGCACTCGAAACGGAGACCTTATCCGGGCCCGTCAACACGGTCAGCCCGAACCCGATGAGACTCTCTGACTTTGCCAAAACAGCCACCGAAGCAATGGGACAAAAACCGGGCGGGGTGATGCCCGCTTTCATCGTTCGTTTGATCATGGGTGAGATGGGCGAAGAGTTCCTGCTGGCCAGCCGACGCGTCCAACCGGCGAAACTGCTTGCGGCAGGATACCGCTTCCGCTTCCCTGAGCTTGCGGACGCCTTGCGGCACGAACAGGCCGCTATGGATGCAAGTGTGGCTGCCGGCGTTGTCGTATAGTGCTTCCGCAAAAGCCGGCTTGGCTGGTAAGCATCGGCTTCCTCGATTTCGTTACAAGGAGTAACCATGAATAAAATCCTCTTGAGAACAGGCGGGATATCCAGTGCCGTACCCACTCGCGGTGGAGGGGTTCGCGACTGGCAGCGCTGGATGCCGTACGCGGCAGTGGCATGGTCACTGGTTTATGCCGCGCTGGGGTTGTACTGGGTGGTGAGCGGGCGCGGGTTCCCTTACAACCCGGAAACCGCCTCCGACGTTATGGGGCCGCTGCTTGGAAGGTTCGGACCGGGCGTGGCCTGGATCGTCGTGCTGATGGCAGGGATTCCGGCGGCGGCGTTGGGAGCGGCGATGCTGCGCGGGGTGCGAAGCAGGGCACTCCGGACTCTCCTCATAACTGCCGGAGCACTGCTCGCCGGGGTCCTCCTGCTGCTCATGACTGCCCTCAACCTGCTGGTCCTGCTCGGTTATATTCCCTATACCGTCCTCAGCCTCTTCACTGGCGCCGAGCTCGGCCAGACCCTCCTGGAGGCTTGGACTCAATGGGCGACGATCCACCAATTGCTGTGTCTGATCGGCGGGTTCCTCTGGCTGGCGGCTACCGTCAGCTACGCCCGCCGGAGTGAGGATGCCTGCCTGTATTGCGGCCGAGATGGCACGGAAGGGTGGAAAAGCCCAGATCATGCCGCGCGCTGGGGCCGGATCGCCGTGTATGTGGCGATGGTGACGCCAGTCTTCTACGCCCTCACTCGTTATGCTTGGGCGCTGGGGTTCCCGCTGGGGATGAGTGAGGAGCATCTGCGCCTCGGGCAGGAGCAAGGGACGTGGATCGCGGGGCTCTTCCTGGCGAACTTTGGCCTGGTGGGAGCCGCCCTCATGCTTGGTCTGGTGCAGCGCTGGGGTGAGGTGTTCCCACGCTGGATGATCGGCCTGGCTGGACGCCAGGTCCCCATCACGCTGGCGGTAGTCCCA
>JBAVVF010000357.1:0-4487 GCA_049697155.1 Anaerolineales bacterium | reverse complement strand
CACGTATTCTGGGAATAATCATGAGCCACATCTTTCTTTACGGTTCTTCCGGCACAGGTAAATCCACCATCGGAAAAGTGCTGGCGCGCAACCTCAACCTTCCGTTTGTCGATCTGGATCATGTCGTCGAATCGGCGGCCGGCATGTCTGTTTCACAAATCATGGGGCAACAGGGTG
The DNA here is from genome assembly GCA_049697155.1 of Anaerolineales bacterium. Lineage (GTDB taxonomy): Bacteria > Chloroflexota > Anaerolineae > Anaerolineales > Villigracilaceae > Defluviilinea. Next base: position 4,310 of record JBAVVF010000357.1, on the reverse strand, counting down.
AGACGGCCTTCCGCGATCTGGAAACTGCCGCGCTGAAAAGTATCACGGCCGAAAGGAAAAGTGTCGTTGCCCTGGGCGGCGGCGCGCTGTTGCGCGAGGGCAACCGCGCCTGGGCAGAAAGCCACGGCACAGTCGTTTTGCTCAGCGCGGAGCTGACCACCCTCCTCGGGCGCCTGCAAAACGAGTCTGACACACGCCCATTGCTGGCAGGCAACCTGCGCGGCAAGCTGACTTCACTGCTCGATCAGCGCCGGGAACATTATGCTTCCTTTGCGATCCAGTGCGGCGTGGATGGCAAGACCCCCATGCAGAATGCCGAGCAAATCCAGGTCAGGCTCGGACGTTTTCACCTGCATGCCATGGGAAACTATGATGCCCTGACGGCAAACGTGGAACAGGTGGGGGACCTGCTCCAGGAGCGGAGGCTGCAGAATCCAATCGTTGTGACCGATGAAAATGTCGCGAAATTCCATGCCAAAAGTGTGATGGACTCCCTGCGTCGCGCAGGCTTTTCTCCGAGGATTTTAACAATCCCGGCTGGGGAAGCCTACAAAAGTTTAGAGACCATCCAGAAACTATGGCATGGATTTCTCGAACATGGCCTGGACCGCAAAAGCACAGTCGTCGCCCTGGGCGGCGGCGTGATCGGCGATTTGGCCGGCTTTGCCGCCGCGACGTATATGCGCGGCATCAGCTGGATTTGCGTGCCGACGACCCTGCTCGCGATGGTCGATGCCTCGCTCGGCGGCAAGACCGGCTTTGACCTGCCGGAAGGCAAAAACCTGATCGGCTCGTTCTATCCGCCGAAGCTTGTCCTGGCCGACCCGCAGCTGTTGAGCACGCTGCCTGAACGCGAGTTGGTTTCGGGGCTGGCGGAGGTGGTCAAGCATGGGATCATCTCCGACCCCGAACTATTCGATTTATGTGCGCGCGGCCTGAAATCTGTAAAGGATGATCTCGAGCAGATCGTCAAGCGCGCCATGGCGGTGAAGATCAAAGTGATCGAAGAGGATCCCTATGAAAGAGGCTTCCGCGCCGCGCTGAACCTGGGTCACACGGTTGGACACGCAGTGGAGCTGGTAAGCAGGTTCCGGCTGCGGCATGGCGAAGCGATCGCGATCGGGATGGCGGCTGAGGCGAAGCTGGCGGAACGTTTAGCGGTGGCCGGCCCGGGCTTGTCTGATACGATTCGGGAAGTCTTACGCAAGCTGGGATTGCCCGTCCGGATCCCGCAGGAACTGCCGCGCCCGGAAATCATCGCTGCGATGCGAGTGGACAAAAAGAAAAATGCAAAAGCGATCCGTTTTGCGCTGCCGGCCGAGATAGGCAAAGTGGAACTGGTGGATGTGACAGATTTGGAGATGGTGCTGGAGGAATCATGAAAATCCTGATCCTGCATGGACCCAACCTGAACATGCTGGGTACGCGTGAACCCGAGATCTACGGTTCGATGACCCTGGCCGACATAAATACCACCCTGGTGGAATTAGGGAAGGAATTCGGCGCGGATCTGAAATGCCTGCAATCGAACCACGAGGGGGCCCTGATCGACACCCTGCAGGAAGCCAAGACCTGGGCGGAGGGTGTGATATTCAATCCCGGCGGATTTACACACACATCGGTCGCCCTGCGCGACGTCATCACCGCGATTGGGGTTCCCGTGATCGAAGTGCATCTATCGAATGTGTATGCCCGGGAGGAGTTCAGACACAAATCGATGATCTCGGCTGTCTGCAAAGGCAAGATCGTCGGGTTTGGCTGGCGCTCGTACACGCTGGCATTGAGGGCACTGGCAGAACTGCTCAGGGAGGCTGAATCGAAATAGGACCCGGCCGGAGCCGTTATCAGCGTATAGCAATCGTCAGGTAAGATTCGGCAAATTCCTGCGTCCTCGTATTAATTAAAGTAACGCGCTTTTCGTTATCCAGGTTTTCTCATCATGGTCTAATCGAAAAATTCCATAATTGCCTGTAAGATTGCTTTGTTCCCGGCTGTTCGTTGATTGCTGTTTCGTTTTAGTGGTGCAACTCCAAGTGAATGGATGTCTATGAACGAACCATCTTTATCGGTACGTGACAAAGTACGAGACCGGCTTGGGCGTTTGCGCGATCGCCTCAAAAAAGCGTTCCCATTCCTTTCCGGCGTGGCCGCAGCCCTTCTGGCTCTCCTTATTTACAGTGTCCTTTTCCCCGCCGCCAAACCATTAACTCAAAAGGAAATGAATGCCGTCGTTGCCAACGCGCTGGCCTCTGCGACGCCGCGCCCGGCCTACTCGACGCAGGTCTATCAGATCATCCAGCCTTCGCTGGTGTGGATCGAGTCGGACGGCCCCGATTCGAACGGTGATTCGCACACGGGCCTGGGAACGGGAGTCATCATCGATCGCGCCGGAAATATTCTGACCAGCCTGCATGTTGTGGAAGATTCGACCAATATCCGGGTGACTTTCGCAGACGGGACGCAGTCCCGGGCTGTGGTGGCCTCCGCGCAGCCGGAAAAGGACATCGCGGTGCTGCAGGCCGAGACTCTGCCGCAGCTCTTCCTTCCGGCAACGCTGGGCAATGCCGGCGCGCTGCGGGTGGGGGATGAAGCCTATGTAGTTGGCAATCCTTTTGGTTTGTACAGTTCCATGAGCTCCGGTGTAATCTCGGGCTTCGACCGCACGGTCCGGCCGCCGGGTACGGATCAGGCCATCGAGGGTCTGATCCAGGTCGACGCGGCCGTGAACCCCGGCAATTCAGGTGGTCCGTTGTTGAATCGATATGGGCATGTGGTTGGGATTGTGACGGGAATCATTAATCCCACAGATCAAAGTTTCTTTATCGGGATCGGCTTTGCGGTGCCGATCGATGTCGCCGCGGGCGGAGCCGGTATGCCGCCTTATTAACTCACCTTACGCAGTCTCACCACTGAGCCCACAGAGAACACGGAGAAAACCCTTTATAAACCTCTGTGGACTCCGTGCTCTCCGTGGTGAAGGTACCTTGTCTGCGTAACATCAGTTATGAATTCAGATCAGAGATTGAAGAAAGGAAACGCGAATGGTTCCGAATAAAAACCCTGAGAATCGTACGCCCATGGAAAAAGTTCTCTACGAGGTCAAAAAGGTCATCGTTGGGCAGGACCATCTCCTCGAACGGATGGTTGTAGCGCTGCTGGCACGCGGGCACATTCTGGTGGAAGGTGTGCCGGGCCTGGCAAAGACGATGGCCATCAAGACCTTGGCTGAATCCGTCGGCGGAGAGTTCAAACGTATCCAGTTCACGCCTGATCTGGTTCCCGCCGACCTGGTGGGGACGCGCATCTACAATCAGAAGACCGGCACTTTCGATACATCTCTGGGACCTGTTTTCACCAACCTTCTCCTCGCGGACGAGATCAACCGCGCCCCCGCCAAGGTCCAGAGCGCGCTGCTGGAAGTGATGCAGGAACGCCAGGTGACCATCGGACGTGAAACCTTCAAGGTTCCGGATCCCTTCCTGGTCCTGGCAACGCAGAACCCGATCGAAACGGAAGGCACGTATGCTTTGCCGGAAGCGCAGGTCGATCGCTTCATGCTGAAGGTCCTGATCGGGTATCCAACGACGACCGAGGAATTCGTCATCGTCGAACGCATGACGGGCGTGCTGCAGCACATCCAGAAAGTTTTGACCACCGATCAATTGCTGGCTCTCCAAAAGGAAGCGGATCGGGTGTACGTCGATCCCGCGCTGATGGAGTATGCGGTCCGCATGGTCACGGCCACGCGCAATCCGCAGGACGTCGGCTTGAAGGACCTGCAGCGCTATATCATGTTCGGCGCCAGCCCGCGGGCTTCGATCAATTTGATCCTGACCGGGCGGGCCCTGGCCTTCGTGCGCGGCCGCAACTATGCCCTGCCGCAGGATGTCCTGGACATGGCGCTCGATGTGATGCGACACCGCATCGTGCTGACGTACGAAGCGCTTTCGGATAATGTCACCGGGGATGATATCCTGGCCAAGATCCTGGATCGTATCCCGATCCCTGTGGTGCCTTTACATGAGCACACCGATATACGCGCCAACGCCTGAGAAGGCGACGCCCGAGCGCGTGCTGCTGCGCCTCGACTGGCAGGTCATTCGCCGGCTGGACGGCCTGCTGCAGGGCGATTACCGGACGCTGTTCTACGGCTTCGGCGTGGACTTTGCCGACCTGCGCGAATATCAGCCCCAGGACGACATTCGTTACATAGATTGGAACGTCACCGCCCGCATGGACACACCCTACGTGCGGCAGTATTCCGAAGACCGCGAGCTGACGGCCTGGTTCCTGCTCGATCTCAGTCCCTC
>JBAVVF010000356.1:0-2463 GCA_049697155.1 Anaerolineales bacterium | reverse complement strand
GTCATGGAGGGAGGGGGAGAGGGGGTAGCCCTTGTCGGACTGGGAGTGAGTGTCGGTGTCGCAGGCGGGGTCACGCGCAGGAGCAGCTTTTGTTCCGGGCGGATGACGGAGGTGTTATTCAGCCCATTCCAGGCCATTAGATCCGAAAGTGAAACCTCATACAGGCCGGCAATCCATGAGAGCGTTTCGCCGCTCTGGACTGTATGGTAGTACTGGCCATCCACCCCCGGGGTGAGTCTCTGGATGGCGCTCAAGGTCGGACTGGGAGTGATATTGCCCGGGGAGATCAGAAGTTTTTGCCCGATCTGCAGGGGCCACTGTTCCTGGAGTCCATTCAATGCCAGGATCCGGTCCACGGAGACGTCGTACGCTTCTGCAATGGTGATCAATGCCTGATAAGGCTGGACTTCATGGATGATCCTGCCATCGGCATCCGGGGCCTGGGGCACGATCATGCCAAAAGGAGTCGGCGTAGTAAAGCCGGCCGTGTCCTTATTGGGGATGAATAGGCGCTGCCCGGCCTGCAGGGGCGTATTACGGGACACGTTGTTCCAAACTTCCAGGTCCTGGATGGTGATTTTGTAGGCAATGGCGATCGACCAGAAAGATTGACCCGCCTTGACCTCATGGAAGATCTTGCCGTCGGCATCCGGTGTGGCGATCTTTACCGGTATGATCAATTGAGAGACCGGGTTCGGAACGGTACCCGGTTGGGAAGTGCCGCCTGAGGAGGATATACTCCCACACTCCTGTCCGGAAACATAAGCAGCCTGCAGGATGTAATAGATCCTTCCATCCGGTGATTGAGCCACACCTGCTCCCACATGGCAATAGGCTGGAGTGACTGCCGGACGCATGTGGTCCGGGTCAGCCCAGACCGTCATGATCTCATCGATGCCCATGCCCCCGCTGCTCACGGCGAAGTTCTCCGTTGCCCAGACTGTGCCGCCGTTGCCGTATCCGGCGGCCGCGATTCGACCGCGCACATCGCCAATGTGCCACGACATATTGTTGGCTGCCATCGTCGCGGCCGTCGATTGGGCAACCGCATTCACAATTGGGTCCTCGATCAGGGCCGGGAGCCCATACGACACGCGCAGGGTGTTCATCGCGATAATCAAATCGTAGGCGCTGACCTGACTGGACGGGCCAGGCTGGATCTCGGCCGCCCGGACAGCCTGCGGACGATGGAACGCTCCGATTCCGAACGCAAGAAGCACGATCAGGACGATCGGCCAGCCCGGGAAACGTTGAAAACGCATACAACAATTATAAAGGCACTGAGCCTGAGAGTGCTTCGCCTTCGCCCGGGCCCGCGAGTCAGGATTCCTTCTTTTTAAAGGTTTCGTAATAGCCTTTGTCCAGCTCGTCATCACTTAAGTGGGCATACCTTTGCGTCACCTGAATATTGCTGTGACTAGCCAAGACTTGTGCAAGCTTATAGTAGCTACAAAGTAGTGCAGATCAGAAAATTGACCATCGTAGAATTCAGAAAACTTTAGACCTATCATTGTCTTTGTCCTTGAATAAATTGTGATCCTGGATAATACAGTAGGGTGGGGCAGTGGAGCGTCCGGAGTTAGGCATCTCTAGTTTCTGTTGAAAATTTCATCGTAAGCGGCGTCAGCTTCACTGCCAAAGTGGGCATAGCGATTGGTTGTTGAGATGCTAGCGTGGCGAGCAAGTTCTTGGGAGAGTTTCAAGTCTCTTTTTGCCAGGTATGTCATCGTCACAAAATAATGTCGAAAATCATGGATACGGACAGCACCCCTATCAACACCGGCTTCCACAATACGATTTTTGATAGCTTTCCACATCCCACCTGCGCTGACACCTCTAATCTTCTTACTTGCCCTTATATCGTGTCGGGCAAAGACAGGCTGGGAAGTAAGCGGTTTTCTTGAATTTGGGTCAACACTGCTTCTTGCGTGTAGATAATCCTTTAGGGCTTGAATAGAGCGATTGGAGAACCGTACAACTGCCTGTTTATCGCCCTTACCGATAATAATCGCGCGTTGTTCAAGCCAGTCAATATCACCACGTTTGAGAGAACATGCCTCAGAAATTCGCAAGCCCGTATCGACCAAGGTTAAGACAAAGGCGCGGTCCCGTAGGGCAAAAAGATCTCCATGCAGGGCTTCACAGTGTGTGATCACTTTCTCAAGCGCCTCACGGTTGAAGTTGACGATTCGCCTGCCAGGCTTACGCGTATAATGCGTTGTAGCTTCCCTCAGTTCGGCCCAGTTTCCAACTTTGGAAAAGGCATAGAACTTGAGCACAGCGGTCGTGTAAACTCGCTGTGTGGAAGGGGACTTATTTTTCAGTGAAATTAGAAACTGGATGTAAGTTTGCGTGGCCAGCTCAGCATCTTCGCCGACAATCTCTGCAAACTGCTCCAGGGCATTCCGATACGCGAATATCGTTTTTGGAGAGCGATCGAAGGTTTCTAGGAAGCGATTGATT